>NZ_APCQ01000102.1:0-206 GCF_000410615.1 Novosphingobium sp. B-7
TACGCCTAAAAGCGCACGTCGGCACGACGTATAAGCGCGCCCTCAAAAGATTTCATCATTCTCGGGACGGCAGAATCCCATGAGGTTTCAGGGAATTGGCATTGATCGTCAAGGCCGATAACTGGAGGGCCTCGCGGCGCAACAGACCGCCGTCACAGGACACCAGACATGCGCAAGCCCCGCAACTATGACGAGGACCTCAAGGC
>NZ_APCQ01000453.1:0-210 GCF_000410615.1 Novosphingobium sp. B-7
ATGCCTCAACGAGACGCTGTTCACGTCGCTGCCGCATGCCCGGTTCGTGCTTGATGCCTGGCGGCATGACTACAACCACGTAAGGCCGCACTCGAAATTGGGCGGGAGAACCCCCGCCGAGAAAGCCGGTAAACCTGTCTGGGAGCATGCCCCCAGACAGGTTGCCATCACCTCAACCAACCATCATGTAGGAGCCGGACTCTACCTCTG
>NZ_APCQ01000374.1:0-217 GCF_000410615.1 Novosphingobium sp. B-7
TGATGCGTTGTTCGATCTGGCTGAGATATCGTCCGCACCTGGCACACCGCAAGCGTTATGCAGGCTTGTTGGTGATGGTGTGGATTCTCAAGCGTGAGGTAAGAGCATCTGGTGGATGCCTTGGCATGTACAGGCGAAGAAGGACGTGGCACGCTGCGATAAGCGTCGGGGAGCTGTGAGCGAGCTTTGATCCGGCGATTTCCGAATGGGGAAACCC
>NZ_APCQ01000336.1:0-218 GCF_000410615.1 Novosphingobium sp. B-7
GCCAGCAGCCGCGGTAATACGTAGGTGGCAAGCGTTATCCGGAATTATTGGGCGTAAAGCGCGCGCAGGTGGTTTCTTAAGTCTGATGTGAAAGCCCACGGCTCAACCGTGGAGGGTCATTGGAAACTGGGAGACTTGAGTGCAGAAGAGGAAAGTGGAATTCCATGTGTAGCGGTGAAATGCGTAGAGATATGGAGGAACACCAGTGGCGAAGGCGA
>NZ_APCQ01000358.1:0-221 GCF_000410615.1 Novosphingobium sp. B-7
AGTCCGTCCCGGTCAGACAGCTTGTACGGCTTGTCCTTGGGCTTGGCGCGCGCGACAGATGCCGCCGTAAGCCCTGATTTTCCTGCTTTTTCGGCCATGTTGATGGACCTCCGACAGCGCAAATTGGCCGCAGGTCCATCAAGTGATCCATCATTCGTCTGAGATTGAGTGGAACATGTCCGGAACTGCCCGGAAATTATACCACCGAAAAACCGCAGAAA
>NZ_APCQ01000373.1:0-227 GCF_000410615.1 Novosphingobium sp. B-7
GTGGCCAAGATCGTGACGGCGATTGCCGGCGAGGAACAGCCAGGCCTGATCATCACCGGCAAGCAGGCGATCGACGACGATTCGAACCAGGTTGGCCAGATGGTCGCCGCGCTGCTCGGCCGGCCGCAGGGCACCTTTGCCAATGAAGTCAGCGTCGAAGGCGATCATCTGATCGTCAAGCGCGAGATCGATGGTGGCCTGGAAACGGTCAAGCTGGCGCTGCCGGC
>NZ_APCQ01000364.1:0-240 GCF_000410615.1 Novosphingobium sp. B-7
AGCGGCGGACGGGTGAGTAACACGTGGGTAACCTGCCCATAAGACTGGGATAACTCCGGGAAACCGGGGCTAATACCGGATAACATTTTGAACCGCATGGTTCGAAATTGAAAGGCGGCTTCGGCTGTCACTTATGGATGGACCCGCGTCGCATTAGCTAGTTGGTGAGGTAACGGCTCACCAAGGCAACGATGCGTAGCCGACCTGAGAGGGTGATCGGCCACACTGGGACTGAGACAC
>NZ_APCQ01000833.1:0-242 GCF_000410615.1 Novosphingobium sp. B-7
CGCCACCATCTTCGAGATGAACGTCGAAAGTTACCGGCGACGCACCGCTCAAGCCAGACGCACCGGTGCCGGGCGGCCCGCCGCATACACCACGCCAAAGGTCCTCGAGACCATCCGCGACAATCAGGATGAGAACGAGGAACTTGCCAGCGACAACCTAAACAGGCACTGATCGACGCGCCGCGACAATCACATTCTCATCCTGATTGACGCGCAATCATCATCCAGTTTGTCGCGCTACA
>NZ_APCQ01000195.1:0-244 GCF_000410615.1 Novosphingobium sp. B-7
TAGCCGTTGCGCTGGACAAGCCGATCGGCGGACTTCTCGCCGTGGGCCGCACCCGTCAGGCCGCCGACCTCCATCTCCATCAACCGCCCGGCGGCAAACGAGATCATCTCGCGCAAAATATCCGCGTCAGGGGCCTTCTCGACCAGCGCGCGCAGGTGCACCATGGAATCGGTCATCGTGGTTCTCCAGGTTCGAGCTTCGCAACCCAAACCTAGCCGAAAATCACGGTGACCACCCGCGCTGC
>NZ_APCQ01000459.1:0-247 GCF_000410615.1 Novosphingobium sp. B-7
GATCCGCTCGAGATGTGCGGGTAACGCACCGCGGTTGGCCTTGCGCGGCCGCGCGCCTCCAGCCTTGACGATAGCCGCCTCGCGCGCGGCGCGCGCCTGGCCGAGCGCGGTCTCGACATCTTCGAGGCCGAACTCGAGTTGGTCGGGATCGAGTTGCTCGGACTTGCGCCCGAACCGGTGGCGCATGAACGCGTCGATGATCGACTGGAGCCGCTCGATCTCCGCATCGGCCTCGCCCTTGGCGACC
>NZ_APCQ01000385.1:0-251 GCF_000410615.1 Novosphingobium sp. B-7
AGGGCCCTTGGCTTTGGACAAGAGGAAATGACCGCGCATGGCTTTCGGGCAATGGCGGCCACTCTTCTCAACGAGACCGGACGTTTCAATCCGGATGCGATTGAACGGCAATTGGCGCATATGGAAAACAACGGGGTCCGCCGCGCCTATACGCGGGGAGAATACTGGAATGAGCGGGTGGCGTTGATGCAGTTCTGGTCGGACGAGCTGGACCGCTTGCGCGATGGCGCGAGAGTGCTCAAGCCTAACTT
>NZ_APCQ01000655.1:0-257 GCF_000410615.1 Novosphingobium sp. B-7
GGTCCCCCCATGTTCAGACAGGATTTCACGTGTCCCGCCCTACTCGAGGCCTCATCCATCACTTTCGCATACGGGGCTATCACCCGCTATGGCCTGCCTTTCCAGACAGTTCTGCTAGTTGAAGATGAGGCACTGGCCTGGTCCGCGTTCGCTCGCCACTACTAACGGAATCTCGGTTGATGTCTTTTCCTCCAGGTACTGAGATGTTTCAGTTCCCCGGGTTCGCTTCACCAAAGCTATATATTCACTAAGGTGAT
>NZ_APCQ01000637.1:0-262 GCF_000410615.1 Novosphingobium sp. B-7
TGCCCAAGGTGATGGCCAGCAGCGCGCTGCTCGCTCATCTGATGGTCAGCCGCTTCGTTGACCATCAGCCTTGGCACCGCCAGTCGGTGATCCTGCGGCGGCAGGGCGTAAACATTGATCGTGATGTGATGGGCCGCTGGGCCCGCAAGCTGGCCTGGTTGATGGCCCCGCTTGGCGAGCGCCTGCTGGCCCACATTCTCAAAGCCCCCAAGATCCATGGCGACGAGACGCCGGTCACCTTGCTGATGGGCGAAGATGGCAG
>NZ_APCQ01000199.1:0-266 GCF_000410615.1 Novosphingobium sp. B-7
CGCAAGATCGCGATCGATTATCTCGACCAGCATGGCGAGCCAACCCGGCGCATCGTCTGGCCGATCATCCTGGGCTTCCTCGACGACACGCGAATGCTCGCCGCATGGTGCGAGCTACGCCAGGATTTCCGCCACTTCCGCGCCGATCGCATTTCCGCCGCCACGTTTCTCGAAGACGGTCATGGCGTTCGACCGGCTACGCTTCGCCAGCGCTGGAAGCGAGACATGACGGAGAGGCACGAGGCCGGGAGCGCGCGATGATCGAC
>NZ_APCQ01000838.1:0-273 GCF_000410615.1 Novosphingobium sp. B-7
GCGCTGGTCGCTCGACTTCGTCTCCGATACCCTGACCTGCAGCCGGCGGTTCCGCATCCTGTGCGTGGTCGACGACTACACGCGGGAATGCCTGGCGCTGGTGGCGGACACGTCGCTCTCGGGCGTGCGGGTCGCGCGGGAGCTGACGCGGCTGATCGGCATGCGCGGCAAGCCGCATACAGTTGTCAGCGACAACGGCACCGAGCTGACCTCGTCGGCCATCCTGCGTTGGTCGCAGGAGCGGCGGGTCGAGTGGCACTACATCGCCCCGGG
>NZ_APCQ01000412.1:0-291 GCF_000410615.1 Novosphingobium sp. B-7
CGCCGAGCAGCGTGCCGAGCACCCCGCCATAGGCAATGCGCCCGCAGGCCAGCAGCACGGCAAACACCAGGATCGGCCCCAATAGCAGCCCCGCCATGGGCCAGAGCGCGGCGAGCGCACTGCCGGCAAAGGCCATGGCCGTGCCCGCGCCCAGGAACGTGCCCAGCATGCGTCGCCGCACCGCATCGGGTGCGGGGGCATCGCACAAGCAGGTCCAGAATGCCGCGAAGACCGACCAGCCCAGCACGGCCAGCCCGCTGGCCAGGGCCAGCGTCAGCGGCGCGCCTACCG
>NZ_APCQ01000567.1:0-292 GCF_000410615.1 Novosphingobium sp. B-7
GGCTGGATCACCTCCTTTCTATGGAGAATTGATGAACGCTGTTCATCAATAAAGTTTCCGTGTTTCGTTTTGTTCAGTTTTGAGAGAACTATCTCTCATATATAAATGTATGTTCTTTGAAAACTAGATAACAGTGTAGCTCATATTTTTTAATTTTTAGTTTGGTTAAGTTAGAAAGGGCGCACGGTGGATGCCTTGACACTAGGAGTCGATGAAGGACGGGACTAACGCCGATATGCTTCGGGGAGCTGTAAGTAAGCTTTGATCCGAAGATTTCCGAATGGGGAAACCC
>NZ_APCQ01000242.1:0-319 GCF_000410615.1 Novosphingobium sp. B-7
CGGCGCCGTTGGCGCCGAGGAAGTTCGCGAAGTCGACGACATGGCGAACATACGCGCGGATCGTGTTCGGAGACGCGTGCGTCTGCTCGAGATGGACGATCCAATGACGTAGGCACTCGACGACGTCGCCGTGATCATCCAATACCGTCCACGACCGGCGGCCGCCGGGCATTTCGATACGCGCTGCCTGCCAGGGCGTCGTGGCGAACGAAGTGGACACGGTCGCTGATACTGTTGAAAGACCGCCGTGACTGCAAGCCTTTCCCCATCACACTGGACACAGTTTACATGGACAGTTGCGGTATCGCTATTAACATAA
>NZ_APCQ01000101.1:0-323 GCF_000410615.1 Novosphingobium sp. B-7
CGCCCGCTGGTGCGCGCCAGTGATGCCGTGATCGTGCGCCTGCTCGACATGGCCGAAAGCCTCGTCAGCCTGGGTGAAGGCCCGCACCGCGATGGCGCCTGGCACAGCGAACATGCCGAGCATCGCCGCACCGTGCGCCTGGCGGTAGAGCGGCTGCGCAGCCTGCTCGATCGCTATGCCGTACAGACCACCGGCCTTGCCCCCCATCACCAGGCGCTGGCCACTGCCGAAACCCTGTTTGGCGCGCTGATCGCACTGGACCAGGGCTTTATCGAGCAGGTCGGTTCGGCGCGCGAGCGGCTGGCCGTGGCGCGGGCCTGCCG
>NZ_APCQ01000454.1:0-326 GCF_000410615.1 Novosphingobium sp. B-7
GACCACCGACCTGCGCCTCAACGAGCCGCGCTATGCCTCGCTGCCCAACATCATGAAGGCCAAGTCCAAGCCGCTCGCCACCAAGACCCCGGCGGATCTGGGTGTCGATGTGGCGCCGCGCCTCAAGACGCTGAAAGTGGCCGAGCCGCCGGTGCGCGCGGCCGGCGTCAAGGTGGCCGATGTCGATGCGCTGGTGGCCAAGCTCAAGGAACTGGGAGTCGCGTGATGGGTAAGGTTCTTCTCTGGGTCGAGCATGACGGCGCGGCGATCAAGGACGCGACGCTGAGCGCGGTAACGGCAGCGGGCCAGCTTGGCGACGTGGTCGC
>NZ_APCQ01000750.1:0-338 GCF_000410615.1 Novosphingobium sp. B-7
AGCGGCTTGAGATAGTGCATGCCCGGGAACAGCCAGCCATCGGCGTGCATGACGCCCTGCTTGCGGCCAACCGTCCACCACTCGCGCAAAAGGGCAAGAAGGTCAGCGGGCAGGAGCGCATTGCGATAGCGCCCGCCTTTACCGCGCTCCACGCGCAGGAGCATGCGCTTGCTGTCGACATCGCGGACCTTCAGCATCGTCACTTCGGCGGCGCGCAAGCCAGCGCCATAGGCAACGGACAGTGCAGCCTTGTGCTTCAGGCAGTTGGTCGCGCCGAGGAGAAGCACGACCTCTTCGCGGCTGAGGACAACGGGCAATGCGCGAGGGTTCTTGACCGT
>NZ_APCQ01000755.1:0-338 GCF_000410615.1 Novosphingobium sp. B-7
CAAGCGCTCGGACCCGAACACCGATGTCCATTCATCGAAGGGCAGATTGCTGGTGATCAGCGTGCTGCCGCGTTCATACCGCTGGCTGAGCACCTCGAACAGCAATTCACCGCCCACTGCGGTGAAGGGCACATAGCCCAGCTCGTCGAGGATCAGCAGTTTCACCGAGGCCAGATGCTTTTGCAGGCTGCGCAGTCGCCGTTCGTCGCGCGCCTCCATCAAGTCATGGACCAGCGCCGCAGCGGTGGTGAAGGCCACGCTGTGCCCCTTCTGGCAAGCGGCCAGTCCCAGCGCGAGGGCGGTGTGGGTCTTGCCGGTACCGCTGGGGCCCAGCGCAA
>NZ_APCQ01000549.1:0-344 GCF_000410615.1 Novosphingobium sp. B-7
TCGGACGATCCTCAAGCCAGATCCCAACATCATCGATCTAAACCCCTCATGTGCGCCCGCTCCATTGCCTGGTGACCATAGCGTCTGTGTCCCACCCGATCCCTTCTCGAACTCGGCCGTGAAACCAGTCCGCGCCAATGGTACTAACGCTCAAGCGTTGGAAGAGTAGGTCGTCGCCAGGCATTGAAGCTGGCGCACACGAATAAAACCCATTCACAAAGTCTCTCCTGCGGCCCCGTCGTCATAAACGACGGGGCCGCAGCGCATCGCGGGGTGGAGCAGCCCGGTAGCTCGTCAGGCTCATAACCTGAAGGTCGCAGGTTCAAATCCTGCCCCCGCAACCA
>NZ_APCQ01000684.1:0-351 GCF_000410615.1 Novosphingobium sp. B-7
GCTGGCCTACATGACCTTCCCCGAGCAGCACCGCGTCAAATTACATTCCACCAATCCACTGGAACGCCTGAACAAGGAAGTGAAGCGCCGCGCCGATGTCGTCGGCATCTTCCCGAACGAGGATAGCATCATCCGCCTCGTCGGCGCCGTCCTGCTGGAGCAGAATGACGAATACCAGCTCCAGCACCGCTACATGCAGATCGAGGGCATGGCCGCCCTTGCTACACCAATGATCGAGGAGGCACAGCCGCTACAGATTACACCCAAGGCCGCCTGAAAATGCAGCCCGCTGGCCACACCCAATTCTACACCACATTGACGGACGCGACCGATCGTGGCGTTGAACGAATT
>NZ_APCQ01000550.1:0-355 GCF_000410615.1 Novosphingobium sp. B-7
TGGCATGGACTGATATCGCTCGACGCGAGCATAGCCGGGCGGGGCTGCGATATCCATCGGATATGACGGACAGGGAATGGGGATTGGTGGCGCCGTTTGTGCCGCCAGCCAAGCGTGGCGGTCGGCGCAGGACAACCGACATGCGCGAGGTGATCAACGCGATCCTCTATATCGCGGCGAGTGGAGGCGCGTGGCGCATGTTGCCCAAATGCTTTCCACCGGTCTCGACGGTGCGGCGCTATTTCTACGCATGGCGCGATGCGGGACTGTTCGAGGCGATCAACACGGTGCTGGTGATGAACTTGCGCGAAATCGAAGGGCGCCAAGCCTCGCCCAGCGCGGGGGTGATCGACAG
>NZ_APCQ01000341.1:0-400 GCF_000410615.1 Novosphingobium sp. B-7
TGAGAACACCGGGAATAAAAGGGGCCACGGATCGGCCGGTAGCACCGGATTAAAAATGGGCCAGTCCTGCTAGACCCCTGCTTTTGTGCGGGGGTGGAGGATGAAGAGAGTGGAGCTTTATCAGAAGGTCCGCCGCGCCGTGCTGATTGACGGGATGAGCCGTCGCGCTGCTGCCCGGTATTTTGGGATCAACCGCAAGACCGTAGACAAGATGCTGTGCTTCCCGGAACCGGGGGCGCATGGCCGGAGTGGGCAAACCTACAGCCGCAAGCTGGCGGAATATACCGAGATCATCGACCAGATCCTGGTGGATGACCGCAAGGTGCACAGCAAGCAGCGACACACTGCCGCCCGCATTTTCGAGCGTTTGCGCGATGAGCATGGTTTCACCGGTGGCATC
>NZ_APCQ01000715.1:0-413 GCF_000410615.1 Novosphingobium sp. B-7
TTCCGAATGGGGAAACCCACCATACGTAATGGTATGGTATCCTTATCTGAATACATAGGGTAAGGAAGACAGACCCAGGGAACTGAAACATCTAAGTACCTGGAGGAAGAGAAAGCAAATGCGATTTCCTGAGTAGCGGCGAGCGAAACGGAACATAGCCCAAACCAAGAGGCTTGCCTCTTGGGGTTGTAGGACATTCTATACGGAGTTACAAAGGAACGAGGTAGACGAAGCGACCTGGAAAGGTCCGTCGTAGAGGGTAACAACCCCGTAGTCGAAACTTCGTTCTCTCTTGAATGTATCCTGAGTACGGCGGAACACGTGAAATTCCGTCGGAATCTGGGAGGACCATCTCCCAAGGCTAAATACTCCCTAGTGATCGATAGTGAACCAGTACCGTGAGGGAAAGGTGA
>NZ_APCQ01000428.1:0-452 GCF_000410615.1 Novosphingobium sp. B-7
CGATACCAGCCCAGGCGCATCAACTGGGCAATGCCGCGGGCATCCTTGCGGTCGGTCTTCACCGGCATCGACCGGAATGCATCGCGCACCTGTCTCGTCTCGAGCAGGGTCACTGGCAACTTCGCCTCGATCATCGCGGCATAGAGCCATTGCGACAGCGGGCCAGCCTCCAGGCCGATCGCCGCCATCTGAAAGTCCAGACCCTCGAACCAGGCGACGATCGCCCCAGGTTCGCTGGCAACACGCGCCTCCTTCACAATGCTGCCCGCAGCATCCACAACGCAGAAATGCGAGACTTCCAGCGAAACGTCGATCCCGGTATAGTAGCCCACGGTGGTCTCCCTCGATGCTTGGCGCAGCCCAACCGCTGACGCCGTTCAACCATCGTACCGGGAGGCCACCAACCCTGCATCAGGGATGCGCAACCGACGCCGGACCGTTACCCCATCTAG
>NZ_APCQ01000548.1:0-459 GCF_000410615.1 Novosphingobium sp. B-7
CGCCGCGATCAGCGCGGGCAGGGCGTTGACGTGGTTGGACGCGGCGTGGATCGCGGCGACGCGGCGTGCCTTGGCCAGGCGAGCAATGCCGATGCTGGCCCGCTCGATATAGATGTCGAGCGGCAGGGACTGGCTGGGCTGGCGCAAGTGTTGCCAATCAAGGCCCTCGTGGCTGCTGGCCAGGGCCTCTGGCGTGCCGCTGCTGTCCGCACGGTCCCAGGGATAGCCGGCGCGGGTGACGGCGAGCAGATCAACGCCTTGCACCAGCAGGGCGCGCAGCAGGGCCTGGGTGCGGGTGGTATAGCCGCTGGTGTGCCAAGGCAGGGCGCTGGCGGCGCAATAGAGCAGGCTTTGCGGGCGCGGATCATAGGCCGGCGCGGCCACGGGCGGCAGGTCTGGCAGGGCTTGGGCCATGGCGGCCAGGGCCTGGATCTGCTGCGCGCGGCTGCTTTCCGATCC
>NZ_APCQ01000538.1:0-495 GCF_000410615.1 Novosphingobium sp. B-7
TCTAACGTTTGACGTGAGGGGCCGCCGTAGCGGCGAAGCCGCGAAGGGAACCCGCAAGCGCAGCTTGTGGGCGGTCCCTCTCGACGGAATGGTTAGATGCGACCGTTTTAGTGAACACTTGCCTTAGATAGCAAGTTGAGCACAGCAACGCCGCTGATAATGAAGCCGACACCAACAAATCCCCACATATCTAGTTTTTGACCATGCAAAACCCATGCAATCGCAGTGACCAAGACGATCCCGAGGCCCGACCAAACTGCGTAGGCGATTCCAACAGGAATCGATTTGAGTGTCAGCGACAGGAAATAAAAAGCAGCAGCGTATCCCGCTACGACGATAAAAGACGGTACTAACCTAGTAAAGCCCTCACTAGACTTGAGCGCAGAGGTTGCAATGACCTCAAAAATAATGGCCGTAGCCAGAAATAACCAATTTTTCAAAATATTTCTCCATGGAGTTCCGCGAAGAAATTTTAGGTTCGATTTAAGAAAAAAA
>NZ_APCQ01000214.1:0-515 GCF_000410615.1 Novosphingobium sp. B-7
TTGGTCGCCAGATAGCTACGGACGGCTTAGATTTCCGGTGAGAACCGGGGATTGATTGTTGTCCGGGTTTTGTTGTCTGGGTTTGGTCTTTGACATTGTTGATTAGATGAAGGGACATGTGGGCGACGGCGCCTGGTGTCGGGGGTCTTTGGGCTCCGACGTCCAGTTTAAAGCAAGCCGGTATCTGTCTATATGTCCTTCGTATCCATTACGTTTGACAAATGCAGGCATCGGCTCCCGGAGTTCTGCTGTTGTCGCGGGTAGGTGCCATTGGTGCTTCTGCGATGATGGTTGTGACACAACTTGAGAGTTTGATCCTGGCTCAGAACGAACGCTGGCGGCATGCCTAACACATGCAAGTCGAACGAACCCTTCGGGGTTAGTGGCGCACGGGTGCGTAACGCGTGGGAATCTGCCCTTTGCTTCGGAATAACAGTTAGAAATGACTGCTAATACCGGATGATGACTTCGGTCCAAAGATTTATCGGCAAAGGATGAGCCCGCGTAGGATTAGG
>NZ_APCQ01000126.1:0-518 GCF_000410615.1 Novosphingobium sp. B-7
CGGGGGTGATCGACAGTCAGAGCGTCAAAACCACGGAAAGCGGCGGGGTTTCGGGCTATGATGCGGGCAAGAAGGTCAAAGGCCGGAAGCGGCATATCGTCACCGACACCTGTGGTTTCCTGATCTTCATCCTGGTCCATGCGGCTGATATCCAGGACCGCGACGGCGCTGTCGATGTGCTGGCGACAATCCGCCACCGCTTCCCGTGGCTGCGCCACGTGTTTGCCGATGGCGGCTACGCTGGAGACAAACTGCGCGGTGCGCTCGCCGACATGGGCCAGTGGACCATCGAGATCATCAAGCGCTCCGACACCGCCAAAGGCTTTGAAGTGCTACCCCGAAGGTGGGTGGTCGAACGCACATTCGCATGGCTCGGCCGCTGTCGACGACTGGCCAAGGATTGGGAAACTTCCACCGCATCCTCGACCGCATGGGCCCTCATCGCTTCCATCCGAATGATCACCCGGCGAACCGCAACCTATTGCCTTGCTTGAGAAACTTCCGAATCAGGCACTAAG
>NZ_APCQ01000261.1:0-601 GCF_000410615.1 Novosphingobium sp. B-7
CGGGGCCAGGTGGCCAAGACCTATATCGTCGCCGAAGCCAGCGATGGCCTGGTCATCGTCGACCAGCACGCCGCGCACGAACGCCTCGTCCT
Source organism: Novosphingobium sp. B-7 (assembly GCF_000410615.1). NCBI lineage: Bacteria > Pseudomonadati > Pseudomonadota > Alphaproteobacteria > Sphingomonadales > Sphingomonadaceae > Novosphingobium > Novosphingobium sp. B-7. The sequence continues at coordinate 93 of NZ_APCQ01000261.1, forward strand.
CGAGCGCCTCCGCGCCGCCGGCGCAGGCGAGGGCACAGCCCCCGCCCAGGCCCTCTTGCTGCCCGAAGTGGTCGACCTCGATGAACCATCGTGCGACCGCCTTGAAGAAGCCGCGCCGCGCCTCGCCGATTTCGGCCTTGCTCTCGAACGCTTCGGCCCGGCCGCGATGCTGGTGCGCAGCGTGCCGGCGGCGCTGGCCAAGGGCGATGTCCAGGCCCTGGTGCGCGACGTGGCCGACGATCTGGCCAAGCACGGCGATGCATTGCTGCTGGGCGAGCGGCTGGATCTGGTGCTGGCGACGATGGCCTGCCACGGCTCGGTGCGCGCTGGCCGCGTGCTGTCGGTGCCGGAAATGAACGCCCTGCTGCGCGAAATGGAAGTGACCCCACGCTCGGGCCAATGCAACCATGGCCGGCCGACTTGGGTGAAGCTGGCGCACGGCGATATCGAGAAGCTGTTCGGGCGGAAATAGCTCCCCCTCCGTCGGGCCTGCGGCCCGCCACCTCCCC
>NZ_APCQ01000631.1:0-615 GCF_000410615.1 Novosphingobium sp. B-7
TGGTCAGCCGGGAACGCCTGGCGGCCAAACGCCATGGCGCTGCTGATCAGGAAGTCGGCCCCTGTGAACGTCTCGCCCATGACATAGGGCCCAGCCTCCAGCGCGGCGCGCAAACGAGCGATCACCGCGTCATGGTTGCGCTGCTTCTGCGCCGATCCGGCCAGTTCGCCAGCCATTCCGGCAAACAGCGCTGGCTCCAGTTCGGTAGCATACCATGCGATCCAGGTGAGATAGTCGCCCCGGCCGCCGTCGGCCGGCGCAGGAGCGAGCCCTGCCTGCGGAACGGCATCGAGCAGGTACAGCACGATTGCAACCGATTCCGCGAGCAGCCTGCCATCGTGGACGAGCGCCGGCACACGCTTGTCGGGATGGGGATTGACAGGGTCGCCCTGCCCTTCCCCGGTCATGGGGCGGAAAATGGAAACCGGGCGGATCTCGTAGGCAACCCCAAGCTCCTCCAGCAACCAGATCATGCGGGACGAACGCGATTGGGGCGCGTGGAACAAGGTTATCATGAGGCAGGTCCTTTTCGATCGGTCGAATGGCTGAGCGGGTTTCGCAGAGCGATTTCGCTTGTAGGACCACCCTGCTGACAGCATTCTGTCAGCAGGAGGC
>NZ_APCQ01000045.1:0-706 GCF_000410615.1 Novosphingobium sp. B-7
CGCATTCCGTCGGCGCTTACAGGATGGCGGCGTTCATAGGTAAACTCAGTCGTGTCCTGGAGCAGCAGGATCGGCCCGTCGGATGCTGCATACCGCTCCCTGGTCGCCGTAAAGTGCCCGGCGAGGATGGCGCCTTCTTCCACCTTGGGAGTAAGCGGGGTCGCGGCCCCACCTTGCGTGCATGAAGCGCAGCGCCGAGTCTTCGCGCCCTAATCGGGCTGGAGTGCGCTGCTACTATGATAATCTCGGGTGACGATCCTGTGAGCAAGGGAGCGCAGCGGTTCGAGGTATTCACGGGCGCGGGCAAGCGGCGCGAGTGGCCACCAGAGGTGAAGGCGTCGATTGTTGCCGAGTGCTATTCGGGCGGTGAAGGTGTCAGTGCCGTTGCTCGCCGGCATGGACTTGATCCTTCGCAGGTATACGCATGGCGGAGGGATCTGCGGAAGCAACTCGAGGCGGCGGGCGTAGTTCTGCCGGCGACGGAGCCGGAAGCGCCATCATTTGTGCCTGCCATAGTCGAGGCGGACGTGACGGTGGCTTCTTCACCCAAGCGTCGCCCGCACCGCCGGCGCCGCTCGACCGGTGCAGCGGTCGAGTTGGAGATTGACGGCGTGGCGGTAAAGATTGGCCGTGGTGCCGATGCCGGCGTGATTGCCGCGGTGATCGAAGCGCTCAAGGCAACACGATGATCGGACCAGGCGCTGGC
>NZ_APCQ01000131.1:0-722 GCF_000410615.1 Novosphingobium sp. B-7
CATCTGGAACGACGACACCTACATGACAGCTCTGATCCAGTCGGACTGGCAGCGCCGCCGCGAGCTGCCGCCGACCGTCGTGACCTTGTCCTATGGCCCGACCTGGCTGCTGACCCCGAAAGGGGAGAAGCCCGACAGCGGCTTGCTGAACGATCTGATGGCCCGTCTGCCAGCGATTGAGGCGAAGATCGGGAGTCCGCGTCGTCGCCTCCTGGTGGGAGAGTCGATGGGCGGCCTCAACGTCCTGATCGCCGGGCTGTCCTATCCGTCGCGGTTTGCCAAGGTCGCGGCCCTATGTCCTGGCGTTTATTCGACCTCGCCGTTTGCATCGTTGTCCACGATCCGCACCACAATGGAGCGCACGGGGGCGAATCCCAAGATCATCTTCGGCGTATGGATGATGGCGCTCAGATATGCGTCAAACGATGATGAATGGCAGCGCATATCGCCGCTCTCCCTGATCAAGCGGGCCGGTCCAGCCTATCCGGCGCTCTACCTTTCAAACGGCCTGTATGACGATTATGGCAACTTCGAAGGCTCCCAGCGGCTCGTCGATATGGCACGCAAGCGCGGCGTCAAAACCGAATGGCATCCGCTGTATGGCGGGCACTGCGCGACGGACGTGGCCTCGCTGGCTGCCTTCCTCTTGTCTTGACGGGGTTCCCGACTGCGAATGTGACGCTGCGCGAGCTACAGCCAAATTGAGCATTTGGACAATCGCC
>NZ_APCQ01000691.1:0-898 GCF_000410615.1 Novosphingobium sp. B-7
CGCACAGCAAAGCATCTAACGCCTGAATTAAGCCGCGCCGCGAAGCGGCGTCGGCTTGAATGAATTGTTAGACATCACTGGCATGGCACTAAGCAATTTAGTGGCTTCATGTTTCACGAAGTGAACGAACGCCGCCAACTGATCCGCGCGTGAGGCCAAGCAATCTTCTCCTTGTCCAAGATAAGCCTGCCGGGCTTCAAGCAGTACGGGCTTATGTTGATCTGGCAGACGCTCCATTGCCCAGTTGGCAACGATATCCTTCGGTGCGATCTTGCCGGTTGCTGCGCTGTACCAAATGCGAGACAAGGTAAGCACTACATTCCGCTCATCGCCTTCCCAATCCGGCTGCGAATTCCATAGTTTCAGAGTGTCGCTCAATGCCTTGAATAGATCGCCTTCCGGAACTGGGTTAAAGAAATCCTCTGCGGCCGAACCTGCCAATGCAAGGCTATGCTGCCTTACTTTAGTTAGCAGAATAGCCAGATCAACATCGGTTGTGGCGGGCTCGAAGATGCCCGCAAGAATGTCCTTACGCTGCCACTCCCCGAATTGCAGTTCCCGTCTGGCCGGATAACGCCAAGGGACAACATCACCATGCACGACGATGGTAACTTCCAAGGCGCGGAGAGCTTCACTTTGGCCAGGGGAGGCAGAAATTTCCAAGAGATCTACGACCAGGGCTTGTCGGACAGTCTCATCGAGCCGTGCAGCCACAGTAACCAGCAAATCAATATCACTGTATGGCTTCAGGCCACCGTCCAGTGCAGAGCCGTACAAATGCACGGCCAGCAACGTTGATTCCAGATGACGCTCGATGGCGTTGAGAGCCAGTGATAGCTGTACCGAAATCTCGGCGGGTACTGCGTTACTCATGATGTCTAACGTTTGACGTGAGGGG
>NZ_APCQ01000405.1:0-907 GCF_000410615.1 Novosphingobium sp. B-7
GGGAAGCCTGCCGCATCACCGTCGAACTTCTGGCCATGGCCCACGAACTGTGAGAACTCGCAAAGCTGCTGACCGAGGACTTGGCGGCGCGCCGAGCGCCCTGTCTGACAACCTTGCGGGCCCGGTTCTGTCCGGACCCTGCCGATCTACCCGAAGTCGTGGTCGAACTGGCGCCGCTCTCGATTTACGACGAACTTATCGAACAGGGAGAAGCCGCATGAACGCAACTCCCATGATCGATGCACAGCGTCTCAGCCTCATGCTCAACGAACTGCGCTTGCCCACCATCAAGCACATCTGGGGCGACTTTGCCGCCCAGGCAGACAAGGAAGGATGGCCCGCCAGCAGATTCCTCGCCGCGCTGGCCGAGCACGAACTCGCCGAACGAGATCGCCGCCGGATCGAACGCCACCTGGCAGAGGCACATCTACCCGCTGGCAAGACCCTCGACTGCTTCGCCTTCGATGCCGTGCCGATGATCTCAAAGGCTCAGGTTATGGCCCTATGCGCCGGTGATGGCTGGCTCGAGCAAGGTGCCAACCTCATCCTGTTCGGTCCGCCGGGCGGCGGCAAAAGCCATCTCGCCGCAGCTATCGGCCTGGCGCTGGTAGAGCAGGGCTGGAGGGTTTTGTTCACTCGGACCTCCGACCTCGTGCAACGCCTGCAGGTCGCGCGGCGCGAACTCGCGCTCGAATCTGCGATGGCCAAGCTCGACAAATACCACCTGCTGGTTCTTGACGACTTCGCCTACATCTCGCGCGACCAAGCCGAGACGTCGGTCCTCTTCGAGTTGATCAGCGCACGCTACGAGCGACGGTCGTTGCTGATCACCGCCAACCAGCCCTTCGGCGAGTGGAACAGGGTCTTCCCCGATCCCGCGATGACGCTCGCCGCTGTCGACAGGCTC
>NZ_APCQ01000343.1:0-961 GCF_000410615.1 Novosphingobium sp. B-7
GCCGCCAACCGCGCCACGGCCAAGGCCTGGTCAGCGGTAGCGGTTTCCTGCGCCGCCAGAGCCAGCACGGGTGCCTGCGCGGGGGGCACCAGCGCGGTGATGCGGCCGCGCCAGCCCGCCAGGTCTTGCCCAGGCGGCAGGGCATCGATGCGCCCATCGGCCACGCACCATGCAGCAACCGGCGGCCCGCCGGTTTCGGCCAGCAACAGGATCAGGCCGTGATCCGGCACTTCAGCCGCCCTGCCCCTGCGCCACGATATCGGCATTGGCGCCACTGCCGCCGGGCTGGCCATCGGCACCCAGCGACATCAGCGCAAACGGCGCGCCATCGCGGCCAGGCACACGATAGAGATAGGGCCGGCCCCAGGGGTCTTTGGGTAAGCGCTGGATGTAGCCCCCCGTGCGCCAGGTTTCCGGCACGGCGAGATCGGGCGGCGCCTGGCGCAAGGCCGCCAGTCCCTGCGCCTGGCTGGGATAGCTGCCCTGGTCCAGCCGGAACATCTCCAGCGCCTGCTCCAGCGTGGCGATATCGCTTTGCGCCTTCACCGCCATGGCGCGATCCTGGCTGGGCATCACGTTGATCAGCACCACAGTGGTCAGCAGGCCCAGGATGAAGATCACCACCATCAATTCCACCAGGCTGAACCCGTTGGGCGCGGGGCGACGGGGGTGAGCATGCACGACAGCCATGGGTCAATTTCCAACAAGGGTTTGCAATTGCAGGATCGGCAGCAGGATCGCGAGGATGATCAGCGCCACGATCGCGCCCATCACCACAATGATCGCCGGCTCCAGCAGGGCGAGCGCGGTGGCGGCCGTAGCCTCGAACGCGCGGTCGAGCGCGTCGGCCGCGCTTTCCAGCAAGGGGCCAAGCTGGCCGGACGCCTCACCGCTGGCAGCCATCGCCACCAGCAGCGGCGGAAACAGCCCGGCCTGGCTGAGCCCTGCGGCGAGCGAGCCG
>NZ_APCQ01000708.1:0-971 GCF_000410615.1 Novosphingobium sp. B-7
GCGGTGGTCAGCGGGGAAAGCTTGGCCCCCATGGCCAGGACAGTGGCCGCGCCAGCGCGCAACTCGGGATCGACGCCGGCGAGCGGATCGGCCGCCGCCGCGCTGGCAAAGTCCAGCCCGCCGATGCCCAGGCTGCCCAGGCCCATTCCACCCAGGCCAACCCCCAGCGCCACGCCACCCCGGCGCAAGACCGACCGTCTGTTGATCATCACCTTCTCCCTCGCCGTCGCAGCCATGCCATCTTGCATAAGGCGGCTATTTGCACAATCGTTTACTCAATCGCGCAACAGCGCCATCCTGAAAGGCCCACCACCCGATGTTCGCAGCCCTGTTACCACGCCTTGCCGCCCCGGCGCTGGCCCTTCTCGCCGCCCCTGTCGCTGCGCTGCCCGCCGTGGCCCATGCCGATGCATCCATGGCACCGCCCCCCGTGCTGGAGCCAGCATTCCGCGCGCATGTTTTGTTGGGGGAAAGCCTTGACGTGGGCCAGACGCCGCGCGGCGGGCGCAGCCTGGTGCGCATTACCGGGGGCACGGTCGATGGGCCCATGCTGCACGGCGTGGTGCTGCCCGGTGGGTGGGACTGGCAGTTGCACGGAGCGGGCGGCTGCATCGAACTGCATGCCGACTATATGCTCAAGGCCGCCGACGGGGCCGTGATCAACGTGGTCAACCACGCCAAGGCCTGCCCCGGCCCCCACGGCGAAAAGCCGCAGATGGTGGGCATGCCTATGTTCGAGGCGCCGCTCGGCCCGCAAGGCTGGCTCAACAGCGGCGCCTATGTCGCCACGGTCACCGGCGGCAGCGATCCTGCCCATCCGGCCGTGGACATTGCCGTCTACAAGGTGCGCTGATCAGCGGCGGGCGGTCTTGGGTGGCATGGCGCAGGCCGTCACGCCGCCCTTGGTCCTGGCCACCAGCGGATAGCGGCACAGCGGCCGCTCCCGCCCGGGCCAGGGCGTGGCCGGGCCG
>NZ_APCQ01000243.1:0-987 GCF_000410615.1 Novosphingobium sp. B-7
CAAGCCGCCGGCGCCCCACTTCCGCCTTGCCGATGCCGCGCACGGCGCGCCAGGTTTGGTAGCGTCTGGCGCAGTGGGCGAGGCGCAGTCCCTGGGCCTTTTGCCTGGAGACCGGATCGTGGCGCTGCGCGGCAAGCCCGTGCGCGACGCACGCGATGCCCGGCAGATCGAGGCCATGCTGGCGGCCGGTCAGGCCGTTGCGGTAACGGTGCGCCGCGCCGGGCACTATCTGGCGCTCTCGCTTGGCCCGGCCGGCGGGGGACAATGATGGGGCGGCTTTTGAAGTGTGAGGGCTTGCCCAGGCTCGCCGCACTAGCGCTCGCGCTGGCCTGGCCGCTGGCAGCGCAGGCGCAGTATCGCCTCAACGTGCGCGAAGCGGATATGCGCGCCTTCATCGCCGATGCCGCCGAAGTGACTGGCCGCACGTTCATCGTCGACGCGCGGGTTGCCGGCAAAGTTAGCGTGGCGAGTGAGCGGACCTTGAGCGCCAGCGAATATTTCGAGGTGTTCCTGGCCACGCTGCGTGCCAACGGCCTGGTTGCCGTACCCACCGGCAACGGCGCGTTTCGCATCCAGCCGGTGGAGGGTGCGGCCAGCCAGCCCACCGCCGCGCCTGCCGGGCGGGGCATGGCAGCGCGCAACCAGATGGTCACCGAAATCGTGCGCCTGCGCGCTGCCGATGCGGTTCAGGCGCTCGATACACTGCGCCCGCTGGTCAGCAAGGACGGCGCGCTCACGGCCAACAAGGCGGGCAATTCGCTGGTCGTGGTCGATTATGCCGACAACCTCGCTCGCATTCGCGCCTTGGTACGCCAGATTGACCAGGACCGCGCCGCCGTGCTCACGCTCGATCTGGCCCATGCCGGCGCGCGCGAGGTGGCAAGCGCCCTGGCCCAACTGGTGGCCGCAGGCGAAGGCGGGCGCAGCCCGGCCAGCGTGGTGGCCGTGGACAGCGCCAATGCCGTGGTGCTGCGCGGCGATGCGATC
>NZ_APCQ01000427.1:0-1001 GCF_000410615.1 Novosphingobium sp. B-7
GATGCGCCTGGGCTGGTATCGACCGGTTCATTGCAAGTCGCAGGAAGCGCAGGAGAACAGGACGCTGTTGGCTGGCCGCAAGATGCTACAGTCGAAGTACATCGATCTTGAGCTGTGCCTGCGCGGACTGCTGCGTGGCTACGGGCTGAAGGTAGGGCCGACCAACCGCAAGACTTTTGAAGGCCGTGCTCGGGAACTGGCGGCATCGGTTCCCGGGCTCGACAATGCGGTGGACGCCCTGTTGAAGGCGCGGGCTACGCTGCTTGAACAGTTTCGCAGGCTCGATGGTCTGGTCAATAGCCGGGCTCGCCAGGACGAGAGGGCGCAGTTGCTGATGACTGTGCCCGGTGTCGGAGCGCTGATCTCGCTGACGTTCGTTTCGGCGATTGATGATCCGGCCCGGTTTCGGTCATCGCGGACTGTGGGAGCACATTTGGGCCTGACCCAGCGCAAGTACCAGTCGGGGGAGACTGATGTTACCGGGCGCATTTCCAAATGCGGTGACCAGGAGGTGCGCACGGCATTATACGAGGCGGCCAACATCATCCTGACCCGGCCGGTCAAGGGATCGCAGCTCAAGAGCTGGGCGGCGAAGATTGCTAGCCGGGCGGGCATGAAGAAGGCCAAGGTCGCTTTGGCGCGCAAGCTGGCAGTCGTCATGCACCGTATGCTCAGCGACGGGACATGCTTCGAGCACAGGCTGGTTGCAGCGTGATCGTTATCGAACAGGGACGAAGGTAGGACACAAGGGTTTCGGGCGAGAGGACCATCGCGCCCAATGGCAAGGTCCCGTCGCCGGGACGCACGAGCCAGGTCAGGCCGGTAAGACGGGAGCAGCCCTTCGGGTGACTGCGCGTTTCTAGATTGGTCGGCCGGTTCGTTGAGGACATCCATCATGCAGCGCCCTTGCGGTGACTGCGGACAGAAGCATGAAGCCGGCGACGTGATTATGCCGAATCGGGATTGACAATAGGCCCGTTACAGAAGCCCGTCTTATTCAT
>NZ_APCQ01000001.1:0-1033 GCF_000410615.1 Novosphingobium sp. B-7
GGTACAAGCCTATATCGGTTACGAGGCGCCGGGCGTCTTCGGCCCGGATACGAAACTCGGTCTCCAGGCCGGACGCTTCACGCTAAACCTCGGATCGCGGCGCCTCGTCGCCGCCGACGACTATCGCAACACGACAAACGGCTACACCGGCGTCCGGGCCGATATCGCCCTCCCGGACAATTTCTCCACAACGGCAATCTATACGCTACCGCAGATGCGGCTTCCTGACGCAAGGGCCGACCTTGTCGACAATAGGGTCAGGTTCGACCGCGAAAGTTTCGACCTTATTCTGTGGGGCGGCCTTTTCGCCAAGAAGCTCGCCGACAAGCGCAGCGCCGTCGAACTCAGCTTCTATCATCTCGGAGAACGGGACTCCCCGAGGCTCGCGACACGCGACAGGTCGCTCGATACCGCCAGCCTGCGCCTCGTCCGCGACCCTGCCCCCGGCAGCTTCGATTTCGAGAGCGAGACCATCTATCAATGGGGATCGATCAGCGCGTCGGTCGCCGCAACCGCGCCGACGCTCGATGTCTCCGCCTGGTTCGCGCATCTCGAGGCGGGCTATACCTTCCGCCATCCATGGTCGCCGCACCTCTCGATCGAATTCGATTATGCGAGCGGCGACGGCCGCGGGGCGAAGTTCACCCGCTTCGACACGCTGTTCGGCATGCGCCGCGCCGACCTCGCGCCGGCAGGCATCTACAATGCGGTAGGGCGGGCCAACCTCATCGCGCCCGGGCTGCGCATCGAAGTAGCGCCAGCGAAACGCGTCGACGCGTTCGCCGCCTATCGGCCGCTGTGGCTCGCGTCGCGCTACGACAGCTTCTCGACGACCGGCGTCCGCGATCCGTCCGGCAGCGCTGGAAGGTTCGCCGGTCATCAGGTGGAGGCGCGCGTGCGCTACTGGCTGATTCCCAAGCGCCTTCGCATGGAATGGAACGGCGTGTTGCTCGCGAAAGGAAGGTTCCTGCGCGATGCGCCAAATGCACCCACCGGCGGCGACACGATCTACAATTCGTTCAACGCCACGATC
>NZ_APCQ01000692.1:0-1049 GCF_000410615.1 Novosphingobium sp. B-7
GTCATGTAGGCCAGCACGTCGTGCTCGGCATCGTCCATGCAGGCGCCGAGCTTTGGCCAGCGGGTACGCAACTGGTCGGCGACCTGGCGCCAGACCTGTGTCGCGGCGGCATGGTCGGGCTGGAGGAAGACCTGGCGGATGGCAGCGGCGACGACGGTGTTCTGGCCCTTGGGCACGTAGGCCAGGGCATTGCGCATGAAGTGGACGCGGCACCGCTGCCAGGTGGCGCTGAGCACGCGAGTGATCGCTGCCTTGAGGCCCTCGTGGGCATCGGAGATGACCAGCTTCACGCCGGTCAGTCCGCGGCGTGCGAGGTCCTTGAGGAAGCTCGACCAGAATGGCTCGGCTTCGGAGGGTCCAATGTGAAGGCCAACGATTTCGCGCTTGCCCTCGGTGTTGACGGCAACGGCTATTATCGCGGCGACACTGACGATCCGCCCGCCCTCGCGCACCTTGAGGTAGGTAGCATCGAGCCAGAGGTAGGGCCAGTCGCCGGTGAGCGGCCGCTTAAGGAAGGCATGGACACGTTCGTCGATATCCTTGCACAGCTTGGACACCGAGGATTTGGAGATGCCGGTCATGCCCATGGCCTGCACCAGCTCGTCGACACGCCGGGTGCTGACGCCGGCGATCCACGCCTCCTGGATCACCGCGACCAGCGCCTTCTCGACGGTCTTCCTGGGTTCCAGGAAGCCAGGGAAGTAGGCGCCGGTCCGTAGCTTGGGAATCCTCAGGTTGAGCGTGCCGAGCCGGGTATCGAGGCTGCGGTCGCGGTAGCCGTTCCGCCAGGTCGTCCGGTCGCCGGAGCGCTCGTGTCGGCTAGCGCCGACCAGGCCATCGACGTCGGCCTCCATGATGATCTGTAATACGCTCTCGGCGATCGTGCGCAGGAAATCTCCATCTCCAGTCTTCGCCATCAGCTCGGCAAGCGGTAGTCTGTCGTCGGTCATCGGGATCAACTCCTCGGTGGGCGTGTGAAGTGTGGTAACTCCACCTTACCGATGAGCCCGGTGGCCACCGAGATCGAAATCGCATGGGGTGGGGCATGC
>NZ_APCQ01000010.1:0-1082 GCF_000410615.1 Novosphingobium sp. B-7
CGGGGCGCAGCGCGTGGCCCTGGCCCATGCCGAGCCGGGGCAGCGCGGCAACCGCGCCTGGGTGGAAACCCGCAGCCAGGCAGGGGCAGAGGGCGTGCGTCTGACTGGCGTGAAGCACTGCGTGCCAGCCGGGCAGGGCGCCGACGCGTTTCTGGTGAGCGCGCGCGCCAATGATGGCGGCACTGGCGCCGATGGCATCGCGTTCTACCTCGTGTCCGCCGATGCGCCGGGCCTGACGATCACCCCCTGGCGCTTGATCGACGGCAGCGTGGCGGTGCACCTGACGCTCGATAACGTGGTAGTGCCAGCGTCGCATCGCCTGGCGGGCGGGCTGGATCTGCTCGACCAGATCATGCCGCTGGCCGATCTGGCCCGCGCGGCAGAGGCGGGGGGGGGGATGCAGCGGATTTTTGACGAGACGCTGGAATACCTGCGCACGCGCAGCCAGTTCAACACGCCGCTGGGCCGCTTCCAGGCGATCCAGCACCGCATGGTGGCGCACTATTGCGCGCTCGAGCAATCGCGCGCGCTGCTCAACCTGGCGCTGGTCGGCGGGGCAGAGCGTGATTTCGCCCAGGCCGTGGCCGGCGCCCGCGCCTTTATCAGCGATGTGTCGCTCAGCCTGGGGCACGACATGATCCAGTTCCATGGCGGCATGGGCGTGACTGACGAACTGGCGATCGGCCACGGGCACAAGCGGCTGGTCCTGCTCTCGCGCTGGCCGGAAGAGCCGTTGGCCAAGCTCGATCGCTATGCCGGGCTGGCGGCCTGAGCCGGCACTGGCCCAACCCGGGCGGCGCAAGCCTTCGCCACACATTGAAAAATTGCATCAGGGGGATATTCTGCGCCGATCCGGCAGGATAAGAGCATGCGCGCGGGAACAGGGGCTTTCCGCCTGACGCGTGGTTCTTGGTCGGGATGGTGATGATGCAGGTTTCGATGAGGCGTCTCGTCTTGGCTGGTGTGGCCTGTGGCGCGCTGCTCACGCTGGAGGGTTGCGGCCCCGCGCTGCTTCACCCCCACGCCGCCGCCGCCCGCCTGGGCCGGCCGGTGGAGAAGCCTGCTGCGCCCAGCCGCCCGGC
>NZ_APCQ01000259.1:0-1144 GCF_000410615.1 Novosphingobium sp. B-7
AGGATGCAGCGGGGTGACGGTATCGGCCACCTTGCGCCACAGCACGAGTTCATCGGCACTCAGGCCGCGCGGGCCGCGCCTCATCGACCGAGCCGGGCCAGCGTGCCCTTGGGCAGCAGGACCAGGGCCTGGCCATGTGCGCTCATGCCGCCGGCGGTTAGGCGGGCATCGGCGCCCGCACCCCAGAAGCTGTCGAAGCGGTTGGGGCCCTTGATGGCGCCGCCGGTATCCTGCGCCACCCACAACCCGCTGACCTGTGGGCGATCAACCTGGAGCCAGACGGGGGCGCCCAGCGGCACGAACGCCGGATCGGCCGCCACGGTGGTGCGCGGGCTGACCGGCACGCCCATCGCTCCGATCGCGCCGGGCTGGGTGTTTTCGCGGAAGAACACGTAGCTGCGGTTCTGCCGCATCAGCGCGTCGCCTTCCACCGGGTGATCGTGGATATAGCGCAGTATGCCCTGCATCGATCCGGGATACTGGCCCGGGCCGGTGCCAATCAGGCCCTGCTGCGCCATGACCGTGCCGATGCCGGTGTAGTCCCAGCCGTTGATGGCGCCATAGCCCAGGCGGATGACGCTGCCATCGGGCGCGCGCAGCCGGCCAGACCCTTGCACCTGCAGGAAGAACAGCTCTGCCGGATCGGCCGCCCAGGCGATTTCCAGGCCCTTGCCGGCAAGGGCGCCGTCCTCGATCTGGCTGCGATCGAAATAAGGCACGAACTGCCCGGTTTCGTCATAGCGGCCAAGTGGCTGGCGCCCATCGGGCAGTGGCGGGGCATCGCCCGGCCGGGCGCGCACGAGATCGGCCGGCACGCCATAGACCGGCACATCGAAGCCGGGCTGGTGCGTGCGCACACCAGCGATCTCGGGCTCGTAATAGCCGGTGACGAAAGTACCACCATCGCCGACGCGGGCGGTTTCGAAGTAGCCGTCGAAAAAGGCGGCGGCATTGTCGCGCGGCCAAGTGCGCGCGGCCGCACAGGCGAGGGCCCAATCGGTTGGCTGGGTCAGGCCGCTGCTGTCGCTGCGCCGGGTCAGGCCAGGGCATGAGGTGATGAACGCGTTGAGCGCCGCACCGGCATTGCCCGGGGCAAGGCCCAGTGCGGACGGTGCCGGCCCGCGAGCCAAGCCGGCGCTGACGG
>NZ_APCQ01000305.1:0-1226 GCF_000410615.1 Novosphingobium sp. B-7
GGCTGGCGGCGCGCTGCACCGGCTCTATCGTCTTCACCTTTGCCCCGCACACGCGGTTGCTGGGCGTGATGCACGCCGTGGGCCAGGCTTTCCCCCGCGCCAACCGCTCGCCCGCGATCGTGCCGATTGCCGAAGCCGCGCTGCGCGCCCGGCTGGCCAGGCTCGATGGCTGGCGCGTCGGACGCAGCGGGCGCATTTCCAGCGGCTTCTACATTTCCAACGGCATGGAACTGGTGCGGCGGGGATGGCCCGCCGCACGCCCCTTGCCAGCAGGTGGAGCCGGGTGGCCCTGACCTGGCTGCCGTTTGCCGATGCGGCCAGCGTCGACATTCCGCTGTCACGGCTGCTGCGCCTGTCGCTGTTCCAGGTCAGCGTGGGCATGATGACCGTACTGCTCAACGGCACGCTCAACCGCGTGCTGATTGTCGAACTGGGCATCCATGCCTGGCTGGTCTCGCTGATGATCGCCATTCCCCTGCTCGCCGCGCCGTTCCGCGCGCTGATTGGGCATCGCTCCGACGTGCACCGCTCGGTGCTGGGCTGGCGCCGCGTGCCGTTCATCTGGTTTGGCACGCTGATGCAGTTCGGCGGCCTGGCGATCATGCCCTTTGCCCTGCTGCTGATGCGCGATCCGCATCTGTTCGCTGTCGGTCTGGCCGCCAGTGCGCTGGCGTTCCTGCTGGCCGGCATCGGCATGCACACCACGCAGACCGCCGGCCTTGCCCTGGTCGGCGATCTCCTGCCCGATGATCGCCGCGCTCGCGCCGTCGCGCTGCTCTATCTATCCCTGCTCGCCGGGATGATGGTCTGCTCCACCATCCTGGGCGGGCTGCTCAACCATTTCACGCCCACCCGCCTGGTCCAGGTGATCCAGGCCTGCGCCGTCACCACTTTCGTGCTCAACGTGGTGGCGCTGTGGAAGCAGGAAGCGCGCAGCCCCGCGATCGCTTCGCCCGAAACGCCGCGCCCGCCCTTTGCCCAGGTATGGCGCCAGTTTGCCGCCCAGCCGCTGACCATGCGCCTGCTCGCCACGGTAGGCCTGGGCGCGGCCGCCTTTGCCATGCAGGATCCGCTGCTCGAACCCTATGGCGGCGAAGTGCTGCGCCTGTCGGTGGGCGCCACCACCAGCCTGTCGGGCGCCTGGGCACTGGGCGCGCTGGCCGGCTTTGCGCTGTCGGCGCGGTGGCTGGGCCACGGCATCGATGCGCTGCGCATCGCCGGCTATG
>NZ_APCQ01000671.1:0-1324 GCF_000410615.1 Novosphingobium sp. B-7
CGATTTTTGCAACAGAGCCCTAGGCATGATCTAACCCTCGGTCTCTGGCGTCGCGACTGCGAAATTTCGCGAGGGTTTCCGAGAAGGTGATTGCGCTTCGCAGATCTCCAGGCGCGTGGGTGCGGACGTAGTCAGCGCCATTGCCGATCGCGTGAAGTTCCGCCGCAAGGCTCGCTGGACCCAGATCCTTTACAGGAAGGCCAACGGTGGCGCCCAAGAAGGATTTCCGCGACACCGAGACCAATAGCGGAAGCCCCAACGCCGACTTCAGCTTTTGAAGGTTCGACAGCACGTGCAGCGATGTTTCCGGTGCGGGGCTCAAGAAAAATCCCATCCCCGGATCGAGGATGAGCCGGTCGGCAGCGACCCCGCTCCGTCGCAAGGCGGAAACCCGCGCCTCGAAGAACCGCACAATCTCGTCGAGCGCGTCTTCGGGTCGAAGGTGACCGGTGCGGGTGGCGATGCCATCCCGCTGCGCTGAGTGCATAACCACCAGCCTGCAGTCCGCCTCAGCAATATCGGGATAGAGCGCAGGGTCAGGAAATCCTTGGATATCGTTCAGGTAGCCCACGCCGCGCTTGAGCGCATAGCGCTGGGTTTCCGGTTGGAAGCTGTCGATTGAAACACGGTGCATCTGATCGGACAGGGCGTCTAAGAGCGGCGCAATACGTCTGATCTCATCGGCCGGCGATACAGGCCTCGCGTCCGGATGGCTGGCGGCCGGTCCGACATCCACGACGTCTGATCCGACTCGCAGCATTTCGATCGCCGCGGTGACAGCGCCGGCGGGGTCTAGCCGCCGGCTCTCATCGAAGAAGGAGTCCTCGGTGAGATTCAGAATGCCGAACACCGTCACCATGGCGTCGGCCTCCGCAGCGACTTCCACGATGGGGATCGGGCGAGCAAAAAGGCAGCAATTATGAGCCCCATACCTACAAAGCCCCACGCATCAAGCTTTTGCCCATGAAGCAACCAGGCAATGGCTGTAATTATGACGACGCCGAGTCCCGACCAGACTGCATAAGCAACACCGACAGGGATGGATTTCAGAACCAGAGAAAGAAAATAAAATGCGATGCCATAACCGATTATGACAACGGCGGAAGGGGCAAGCTTAGTAAAGCCCTCGCTAGATTTTAATGCGGATGTTGCGATTACTTCGCCAACTATTGCGATAACAAGAAAAAGCCAGCCTTTCATGATATATCTCCCAATTTGTGTAGGGCTTATTATGCACGCTTAAAAATAATAAAAGCAGACTTGACCTGATAGTTTGGCTGTGAGCAATTATGTGCTTAGTGCATCTAACGTTTGACGTGAGGGG
>NZ_APCQ01000415.1:0-1449 GCF_000410615.1 Novosphingobium sp. B-7
GGTCGTGCGCAACACCACGCCCATGCCCGCGCCGCGCCCGCCAGCGCCGTCAGCCCCCTCGGCGGCGCCAAAGGCCGTTGCCGCACCGGTACCCAAGCCCGTTACGCCTCGGCCCGAACCCAAGGCACCGGCAAAGGCAGAGCCCAAGCCTGCGCCCAAGGCCGAGCATCCGGCCGCCCCGCCGCCCCATGCCAAGGCTTATGTCGTGCAGGTGGGCGCCTTTTCTACGCGCGCCAATGCCGACAAGGCCGCACGCGAAGTGGGTGGCGCGGTGACGCCCGCCGGCAAGTTCTTCCGCGTGCGCATTGCCGCTGGTTCGCAAGACGAGGCCAAGGCGGCTCTGGGCAAGGCGAAGCGGGCGGGCTATGCCGATGCCCAGATCCAGCGCGCGCCATAAGGCAGGCGGGCTGGTCCCATCGTGAATTCGGGGTTTTGCTTGCGCCGTCTGCTTTCCGTTGCCGTTGCCCTGGCCGCTGTGGCCACCATTGCCGTGCCTGCCCAGGGCATGAAATCTCCGCACGTGCAGGTGTCGGCCGATCCGGCCCATCCGCCCGAAGTGGTGGCGCCGATCGCCCTGCTGATTGACGTCAATTCTGGGCGGGTGCTGTTCGAGAGGCAATCCCACCGCCGCTTCGTGCCGGCTTCGCTGACCAAGATCATGACCAGCTATGTCGCGTTCGAATTGGCCGCGCAGGGCAAGCTCAAGCTCGATACGAGCTTTGCCATGCGGCCCGAAACGTTCCGCCAGTGGCATGGCGTGGGCAGCACGATGTTCCTGGAAAACAACAGCCAGACCCGCGTGGCCGATCTGCTGGAAGGTATCGTGACCGTCTCGGCCAACGATGCCTGCGTCGTGCTGGCAGAGGGCGTTGCGGGCAATGTGCCCGGCTTTACCGCGCTGATGAACGCGCAGGCCCGCGCGCTGGGCATGCGTGACACGCACTACAACACGCCCAACGGCTGGATGGACGAAGGCCGCACCTATGTTTCGGCGGCAGACCTGGCCACGCTGAGCACGGCGCTGATCACCCGCCACCCCGATTTCTATCGCCGGTTCTATGGTCACGAAACCATGATCTGGAACGGGATCGAGCAGCGCAACCACAACCCGCTCTATGGCGTGGTGAACGGCGCCGATGGCGTGAAGACCGGCTTTACCAACGAGGCCGGCTATGGCCTGGTCGGTTCGGCCCAGCGCAACGGCCGCCGCCTGATGATGGTGGTGGGCGGCTATGACCGGCCGCAGGACCGTGCCCGCGATGGCGCGGCGCTGATCGAATGGGGCTTTGCCGCGTTCGATGAAAAGCCGCTGTTTGCTGCCGGAGACCATGTCGGCAGTGCGCGGGTGCAGGGCGGCACGGTGGCCAGCGTCGGCCTGGTGGCGCCGCGTCCGCTGGCGATGCTCGTCGGCCACGGCCAGACGGTGCGCCCGACGCTGTCGATCCGCTA
>NZ_APCQ01000471.1:0-1456 GCF_000410615.1 Novosphingobium sp. B-7
TGTCGCGCGACGATCTGGATGAGAAAGCGCGACAATCAAGATGAGAATCCGGTGTGTCGGGACCGGCGCAGGGCATAGCCCGTAGCCGGTCCCGACACACCGGAGGCACTCTTTGCTGAGTGCCTGTGATGGTCGTAGCGGCCGCTATGCATCGGGTTTTCCGGGGAGGAGGACTTGGCGTGTGGCCGGCCGACACATCAACGATCATCAAGTGAGACTTTTCATGACCAACAGGCGTAATGACCCCGTCGCCCTGGCGGCGGCGAAGGCCGGGTTCAGTCCGGCGACGGGCTATCGGGTTCTGCAGGACACCAGGCTGCCATCACAGCAGCAAGCACCGCGCAGCCGGCGCCGACCCGATCCCCTTGCTGGTATTTTCGATGAAGTTGTGGTGCCGATGTTGGAGGCCGCCCCGGGCCTTCGGCCCATAGCGATCTTCGAGGAACTGCGGCGCCGATATTCCGAGACGGAGTTCGGCTCCCGGCGAACCCTGGAGAGGCGCATTCGCGACTGGCGGGCCATGAACGGGCAAGATCGCGAGGTCATTTTCCGGCAAGTGCACGAGGCCGGGCGGCTCGGCCTGTCCGATTTTACGTGCATGGACGATCTGGCAGTTTCGATCGCCGGACAACCCTTGGACCACCTGCTCTATCACTTCCGGCTTCCTTGTGGCGGCTTCGAACACGGGCACATCATCCTGGGCGGCGAGAGCTTCGTCGCCTTGGCCGAAGGGCTGCAAAACGCGCTCTGGTCCGCAGGCGGTGCGCCGAAGCTCCATCGTACCGACAGCCTCTCGGCCGCTTTCCGCAATCTGGACGCGGATACCAGGATCGACCTGACCAGGCGTTATGACGCGCTCTGTGCCCATTATGGAATGGAGCCCACAAGAAACAACCGGGGCGTTGCCCATGAGAACGGCGCGATCGAGAGTGCCCATGGCCATATCAAGGCTGCCATAAAGGATGCGCTGCTGCTGCGCGGGGGCGCCGACTTCTCCGACCTTGCCAACTATCGCCGCTTCATCGACGAGGTCGTAAATGCGCGCAACCGACGGCACGGCCCCGGGATCGATGCAGAACGCAAGTTCCTGCAGCCGCTGCCGGACGTGCGCACCACCGATTACGAGGAGGTCCTCGTGACGGTCACATCCTCGGGCGGCTTCACATTGCGCAAGGTGTTCTACACGGTCCCATCCCGCCTGATCGGGCACCGTTTGCGGGCTCGCCTGTATGATGACCGCCTCGACCTCTTCATTGGCGGCACGAGACTCATGACCCTGCCGCGCGGTCGCGCGGGCATGAACGGGAAGCACGGTCACGTTGTCGATTACCGTCACGTGATCCATTCTCTGCGCCGTAAGCCCATGGCACTGCTAGGGCTGGTCTATCGCGATAGCCTGTTCCCGCGAGAGGCCTATCGCCTGATGTTCGACCACCTGCTGGAAGTTCAGGGTGAG
>NZ_APCQ01000433.1:0-1684 GCF_000410615.1 Novosphingobium sp. B-7
CGCCCGGCGCGGCCGTGGCCTTGCCCGCGCCGCCCCCTGCCCTGCCCGAGGTGGAAGCGCCGCCGCCAGTGGCGGTGTGGACGCTGCAGGATGCCAAGGACCTGCTTTCGGCCATTCGTGGCATCGGCAGCGAAGGCCTGTTTGCCCGCGATTACCAGCCTGCTGCGCTCGCCGCCGCGATCACCAAGGGGGAAGGCGACGATCTCAACCAGCTGGCCAGCAAGCTGTTCGTGTGGCTGGCCGAAGACCTGCGCGACGGGCGCACGCCGATGACCGCACGCGAGCAGTGGTTTGCGGTGGACCCCGACCAGGACCTGCACCCCAATTCGGCGCTGCTGGCCCAGGCCACCGAAACGCATGACGTGAAGGGCACGCTGCGCGCGCTGCTGCCCACGCACCCCGATTACGCCCTGCTGCGCCAGCTGTTGCAGACCACCAAGGAGCCGGCCAAGCTGGCCCTGGTGCGCGCCAACATGGACCGCTGGCGCTGGCTGGCCCATGACCTGGGCCTGCAATACCTGATGATCAACGTGCCCGAGCAGATGCTGCGGTTGACGGTGAACAACCAGATCATCACCACCTATCGCGCCATCGTGGGCAAGCCGGGCAAGACCGCGACGCCGCAGCTGGCGGAAATGGTGGAGAACGTGGTGTTCAACCCCACCTGGACGGTGCCGCAGTCGATCGTAAAGGGTGAAGGCCTGGGCGCCGATCTGCTGGCCCACCCGGCCAAGGCCAAGCGCATGAACTATGCCGTCAAGCAATTGTCTGACGGCACGATCCAGGTGGTGCAGCAGCCGGGCGAGAACAATTCGCTGGGCCGCGTCAAGCTCGACATGCCCAACGAGTTTGCCATCTATATTCACGACACGCCCAACCGGAACCTGTTCGCCCAGGAAAACCGCGCGCTGTCGCACGGTTGCATCCGCGCCGAACGCGCCACCGAACTGGCCATGACCATGGCGATCCTGGGCGCCGACCTGCCCAAGGAAACCGCGGTGGAATACAACCTGTCGGGCAAGTACACCAAGGTGCCGATGACCAAGCCGTTCCCGGTCTACATTACCTATTTCACCGTGGCGCGCGATGTGAACGGCGTGATGCGCAGCTTCAAGGACATCTATGGCCGCGATCCGGCCGTGCTCGCCAGCTTTGCCCAGCCGCGCCAGCTGCACACCACGCAGCGCAAGAGCAATGAAGCCGTGATCAAGCTGGACAACCCGCTCTAAGCAGCAGGTCTGCCCACCAGGCGAAAACGAAACGGCGGCGAATCATTGCTGATTCGCCGCCGTTTTGCGTGTGTGAGGTGCGCTGGGATCAGCGGCGGTTGCTGGCAAAGCGGATAGTGGGGGCCATGCCGGGCTGGTTGGCCACGGGATTGGCCAGCACGATGCACACGCCGCCCTTGGCCTTGACCGAGCCGCACAGCGAGCGCGCCGGGCTGGCGCTGGCAAAGCCGGCGGCCTGGGTGCGCCAGAACTGCTTGCCGTTGACGACTGCGGCGGTGATCACCGGGCGATAGCCCTTGAGCGCGGGATTGATCGCCAGGTAATGGCGCCAGGCGCGGTGCGCGCCTTCCTGCGTGGAAAAAGCGCCCAGCTGCACCAGGTGGGTGCCAGCCGGCACAGCCGGCGTGCGCGCGGCGAGCGTGGCCACGCGGGCCTGGGCCGCCTTGGCCACCAGG
>NZ_APCQ01000432.1:0-1748 GCF_000410615.1 Novosphingobium sp. B-7
CCTTCGGGCGCGCCGCGCGTGGTCCAGCCCTGGTCGGCTGCCTCCAGCTTGGCGGTCTGGAAATCGCGGATGCGCTGCCCCTCGCGCGCCCGCGCCGCGCCCATGATCAGCCGCGCCTGCAACGCCTGGTGCGAGTCGCCATCGGCGCGGTCCCAGCCCAGGGCATTGGCGACAAGGCCGGCAATCATCGACCGCGCCGGAAAATCGCGGACCACGCCATAGGCATCGACCATGTCGCCGCCAAAGCTCATCAACGGCGCATCGAGCGCCAGGACGAGATGCGCCGCCATCACGCTTGCGCGGCGCGCACCAGGCCGCCCGCCCATTGCGCCAAAGTGGCCAGCGGCAGGCGGGCCACCCCGGGCAGGGCGAGATCGGGCAAGGCCAGATGCCGGCGCACTTCGCCCGTGGCATAGGTTTCATCGAGAGCGGCGAGATGCGCGGCGAGGGCATCGGCGCTGCGCCGGCCCAGGCTTTCGTTGTGATGCGGGGCCAGCGATACGGGCTGGCGAAACGCATTGGCCAGCGAGCGGGGCTGGCGCTCGCCCGCCTCGACCAGCACCAGCTCGGCGCGGCTATAGGGCGCGGTGGAACCCTTCTTGGCCCCCGGCGAGATTTCCGCGATCAGCCACACCAGGTTTTCCACCACCTGCGCGGCAAGCGTGCGATCCTGGTCCCCGGCCCAATCGGCCATGGCGCACCCGGTCAGGTTTTTCACGAGCAGCGGCACGTCCACCACCACGTAACCATAATAAAGGCCTGACGTCAGCTCGGTATCGAACACCCCCGCCGCCCCGGAATCGCCATCGTCCTCGCGGTTGCGCAAGTCGTCCACCACGGTGAAGTAATCCAGTTCCGGCTGTTCGTCGTGGACGGTAAAGGCGTGGGCGACGTGGATCGCGGCATCGGTATTGGCCTTGACGTCGGACGTGACCATGCGCCCGAACAGCGCCGCTTCCAGCCCGGCGGCCAGAGCCACGCTTTTGCCAAAGGCGGCCAGATTAGCCTTTTCTTCCTTGAAAAACGCGGTGGCGGCGGTCTCGGCGCTTTTGCTGTCGGGCGCTTCCTTCAGGATGCTTTCCGCCCGCTCGCGCATCCACGCGATTTCCGCCTCGCCAAACAGCAGGGCCTGGCGCTGCTTGGGGTTTTTGGCGTTCTTGCCATAGAACTTGGTCAGGAACGCTTCCTGCACCGCGTCCACCGCCTCTTGCGGATAGCGGGCGCGCAAGGGTTCGATCACCAGGCGCTCGATCGCCAGCTTGGTACGCAGGCTGGCCACGCCTTCCTGTGCGGCCAATTGGTGCAGTGCGCGTGGATCGTCGGCCATGCGCCAGTGCCGCTTGAGGCATTGCGAGGAAACCCGGGTGCGCACGGCGGGGCCGAACGGCAGCCGCTTGGCCAGGCCGGCATCGTCGCGGTTGAGCAGCACGCCGGGCCAGGCGCTCAGGAAGTGGATCTGGATGAAGCGCGGGGTCATTGGCTGTCCCTCCCTTGGGCATATTCGGCGGCAAAGTAATCGCGGGCGATGTCGATCCGGGCGCGTTCGGCGCGGTCGGGATCGTCGCCGATCAGGGCGCGAATGGGGCGCAGGTCCACCGGCGCCTGCCCCGCCTGCGCCAGATAGCGCGCGGCGCGCACCACCTGGTCGATCAGCGCTGGCCCACGTGCCGTGGTCAGGCGCATCAGCCGGTTGACGGAATAGCCGGCAGCATGCAGCGCGCGGCCCAGGCGCTGGCCCGGCGCATGGG
>NZ_APCQ01000016.1:0-1763 GCF_000410615.1 Novosphingobium sp. B-7
CTTGCGCCGGCCAAACAGGCGCAGCGCCTGGTCATAGAGCCGGCGGATCGCGGCCAGCCCATCGGGCCCGCTTTCCCCGGCCGCGCCGCCAACCAGGTCTGCCCCGGCGCAAAAGGTCTTGCCTTGCGCGCGCAGCACGATCGCGCGCACCTGCGGATCGGCATCGCAGGCCTCCACCGCATCGGCGATCTCGCCCAGCAATTCCACCGAGAGGAAATTGAGCGGCGGATGGGCAAGCGTGATGATGCCAAGATGATCGGCAACCTGAAGAGCGAGGCGGTGCGGGGTCTGCGTCATGCGCGCCTTGTTCCTGATCTGCCCTTTTCCGGCAAGTCTCATCGCATCGGGCCGATTGCATCCGCGCAGCCTTGCGGGCATAGCCCGGCAACCATGCATGATATCCGCCTGATCCGCGAAAACCCGCAAGCCTTCGACGCCGCCCTCGCTCGCCGTGGCGTGGCCCCCGTCTCTGCCGACATCCTGGCGCTCGACGCCCGCCGCCGCGAGGTGGCCACGCGGATGCAGGAGGCGCAGGGCCGCCGCAACGAAGCCTCGAAGCTGATCGGCGCGGCCATGGCCAAGGGTGACAAGGACACCGCCGAAGCGCTCAAGGCCGAAGTCGCCACGCTGAAGACCACGCTGCCCGCGCTGGAAGAGGAAGAACGCCAGCTTTCCGCGCAAAGCCTGGCCGCGCTGGCCGCCCTGCCCAACCTGCCCGCCGATGCCGTGCCCGAGGGGGAAGACGAAGCCGGTAACGTGGAAGTGGCCCGCTGGGGCACCCCGCGCAGCTTTGCCTTTGCGCCCAAGGAACACGCCGATCTGGGGCCGGCGCTCGGCCTGGACTTTGAAACCGGCGCGCTGATTTCGGGCGCACGCTTTACCTTCCTGCGCGGCCAGATGGCCCGCCTGCAACGCGCGCTGGCGCAGTTCATGCTCGATCACCAGACCGGCGTGAACGGCCATGTCGAATGCGCCCCGCCGCTGCTGGTCAAGGACGAGGCGGTGTTCGGCACGGGCCAGTTGCCCAAGTTTGCCGAAGACCTGTTCCGCACCACCGACGGGCGCTGGCTGATCCCCACGGCCGAAGTCTCGCTGACCAATGCCGTGCGCGAACAGATCCTGCCCGAAAGCGCGCTTCCCCTGCGCATGACCGCGCTGACCCCGTGCTTCCGCAGCGAAGCCGGTGCCGCCGGTCGCGACACGCGCGGCTATATCCGCCAGCACCAGTTCGACAAGGTGGAACTGGTCACGATCTGCAAGCCCGAGGATTCGGCCGCCGAGCACGAACGGATGACGGCGGCGGCGGAATCGGTGCTCCAGGCGCTGGACCTGCCCTATCGCAAGATGCTGCTGTGCGCCGGCGACATGGGCGCGACTGCCCGCATCACCTATGACCTGGAAGTGTGGCTGCCGGGGCAGGATGCCTATCGCGAGATTTCCTCGTGCTCCAACTGCGGCGATTTCCAGGCGCGGCGGATGAACGCGCGCTATCGGCCAGACAATGCCAAGGGCACCGAATTCGTTCACACGCTCAATGGTTCGGGCCTGGCCGTGGGCCGCACGCTGGTGGCCGTGCTGGAAAACTATCAGCAGGAAGACGGCTCGGTAGAGGTGCCAGCAGCGCTGGCGCCTTACATGGCCGGGCTCACCCGCCTGGTGCCGCAGGGCTGAGCGCCATGGGGCGGATGCAACGGCGCGGCCTGGGCTTCCTGCTCGCGCTGCTGCCGTCGGCATCGCTGGCTGCGCCGCCCGCCCCGCCCGCA
>NZ_APCQ01000007.1:0-2420 GCF_000410615.1 Novosphingobium sp. B-7
GGGTGCAGCGGCGGGCGCTCCACCCCCGGCCAGAGCGCGGCGCGCCTCGACATTGCCGGGATCAAGCGCCAGCGCGCGGCGCAGCGCCTGATCCGCCAGATCCTGGCGCCCCTTGCCCTTCCAATAGAGCCCCTGTGCAATCAGGGCCTTTACCCCGGGCACATCGGCGAATGCCACCTGGGGCAAGGCCAGCGAGGCACTCGAGGCCAGCAGGATGGCAACAGCAGCACGGGAAGAAGGCAGCGGGGCGGACATCTCATTCATCCTTTGCACCCAGACGCAGACGAGCCTGGCGGCGGAAATAGGCGTAAGCTGGGCCAGTGAGCCCCAATGCCAGAATGAGCGTGCCGAACGCCATGAGCAAGGGGCGTTGGCTGAACCAGAAGGCCACCTTCATCCAGATCGGCAGGCTGCCGACCCAATAGGTGGACCCGATGGCAAAGCTCGACATGCCATCGCCCGTGGCAACCGACAGGTCACCCTGGATCTGGGCGTTGATCTTGGAATCGGCCATGCCATCGACCAGCGGGGGCAGATCGGCCGCATCATCGGCCACCAGCGCCACCACCGTGCGATCCGACGCATAGGGAGACTGGAAGCTGACGATGCCGGCAAACCCGCGCGCGGCGTGGATCATCGGCTCGACATCGGCCTCGTTGGTGAGGCCACGATCGGAAAACAGCGCGGAAACATATTGCAGCGGGCTTTTTTCGGCCACTTTCAGCCCGTGCCCGTCCCAATGCAGCGGCGCATTGGCAAAGACCTGGCCAGCCCCGGCAATCGCCGAGCTGCCGATCACCAGGATATCCTGGCTCGACAGCCGATCGGGATCGACGCCATCGGCCACGGTCACCCCGGTGGGGGCGATCCCGGTGCTGTCGCCAAACCGGCCCATCAGGTTGAGGAATGCCTGGACCGAGGCCGGCGTGGGATTGCGGCTCATCAGCACGGTCGTTTCGCCCAGGTCAGGGCGGATCGTGAAGGGATAGCCCGCACCCGCAAACGTGGCGAGATCGGGCATTTCCAGCGCATGATAGGCGTGGCTGAGATCGATGGTCGAGGCCGGATCGACTGCCACGCGCACATTATCAGGCAGCGTGCCGGTGCACTTCTGCTTGTCGGCCAGGATCAGGTTGTAATCGAAAACCAGGTCGTTCTGCCCGAACAGGTTGTAGCGCGGCAGGGTCAGGCTGGCCGAACCGTCAAAGCTGTTGGCGCCCTTCGATCCGAACCAGTCGCTCCACCAGCTGCCGGCCAGCGGCAGGGTCTTGAGGAACTGGCTGTTGATCGAGATATCAAGGCGCGAGGCCTTGCGATCCATCCACTTGGCCAGCGGATAGCGATAGATGAGGTTGAGCGTGCCGCCCTGGCGCGGCCAGAAGAACAAGTCTGGCGCCACGCGAAAACGCGCCGTCAGCGGGCCCGGCGGCAGGCCCATGCCCTGGAGCGCATAGGGCTCCATGATCTCGCCCAGCTTGACGGCGTGATCGGTGGTGATCCAGCGCGGCGCGCCATAGCGCGGATAGCTGGGCACGCGGGCGCCATCGAAATTCATCCGCGCCCCGCCAAACACGCCGCGGCCCGACGAGACCGCAGCAGCCGCCAGGCGCAGTTCGCCATCGTCACGCCCCATGATCACCAGCACGGTGCCATAGGAATCGCGCGGATTGCGCACGACGGCGGCCGAAGGGCCGCTGACCGTCATGTTGAGACCGGGCAGGCTCTGCCCCGATTTGAGGAAAGCGATCGCGTTGCCCATGGGCATCTGCCCAAAGAGTGGCTGGAACGAGAATCCGCGATAGCTGGCCATCGAACCGAGCCAGCCGGCCATGGCGGCGGAGGCCTCAAGCTCACCCTTGTGGGGTTGGCCGGCAAACACGAACGGCATCTTGAGCGTGGTGTTGAGCGCACGATCGAAAAACGGCCCAGGCAGGTGCGATAGGTCGGGCACGTTGGGCAGCGCTTGGGTGGTCAGGTCCAGCCACGAGCGCGTGTTGCTGACATTGGCCCAGAGCACCGAATTGAACGGATCTTCGCAATCGCGGGCATAGTGCCCGATCAGACGCAGGTTCAACTGGTTGTCACCGGGCAGGAACAGCGCGGGGTTGATCGGCAGGGTCAGCACCTGGCCGCCCGAATCCTGCGGGCGCAGCGGCACGGTCTGCACCACTTCGCCGTTCACCAGCACGACCAGCTGCGACAGATCGCCCAGCATCGCCGGCGACCAGGCCAGTTGCAGGGTGATCGACGCATCGGTCACCACCTGGTTCTTGCGCACGCCGAACGGAATGGAGATTTCGCCGCGCGTGCCCTGGAGCCGCACGGCGTTCTTGATGCGCAGGTCCTTGAGGGTCAGCCGTTCACGCGAAACGCCGCCGCCCGAGGCGGCAGCGGCGGGCGCAGCGCCGGCCGGCGCCGTG
>NZ_APCQ01000843.1:0-2865 GCF_000410615.1 Novosphingobium sp. B-7
CTTTTATTCCCGGTGTTCTCATGCCTTCCCCCACCACCGATCCAATCCCGTCGATCATGCTGCTGAGCGCCGCTGCCAAGCGAAGGGCTTCCCGTTCGGAGAGCGCGCTATTGACCCGGCGGATCAGCAGCGCAAACAACGAGCGATAGAGCGTCATAAACTGCGTCAGTGCGGCGCTGACGTCGGCGTCGAGATCGGCAAGGGACCAGACATAATTCCAGAATGCGCGGCCGCGCAGCGCGAGCGACTCAACCATCAGAAAATCCAGATAATCGCGCATGGCTGCTGCTGGATCAGCCGACTGACCCGTCAGTTTGGTAATCAGGCGGTCATGATAATCATCGATCCAATATTCGATCATTGCGCGCACCAGTGCCGCGCGGGTCGGAAAATAATATTGTACCGAAGCCAGCTTCAGGCCCGAACGTTCCGCCACCTTGTGCGCCGAAAAATTTTCTGCGCCCACTTCTTCGACCAGCGCCACAGCGGCATCCAAGATTTCACACGCTGTAGCGGTATGCGCCGGGCGCGGTCCGCGAATGCCAGATATCGCCTCTTGCAGGCTAACGCCCCCGTCAATCGTAATATGAGAATTGGCATTTTGCATAAGCGACGCTCTGGAATTGACAGCCTGTCAGCTGACAGGTAAAGTGTACTTATCTGAGGTAGAACACAGGACGCCATCATGCAACAGATCCATCCCCTCTCCCCGCTGCTGCGTGAGGCCACCCCGTCGCTGCCGCCGTCGCGCTATATCGATGGGAACGTTTATGCCGATGAATTGCACAATATATGGAAAAAAGGCTGGAATTATGTCGGGCCGCTGTCGGATATAGCCCCTGGCACGATGCGCCGGGTGGATGTGGCAGGCACCAATATCCTGCTGGTTCGAGCCAAAGACGGCGATGTCCGCGCCTATCACAATGTCTGTCCGCATCGCGGATCCGAACTGTGCACCGCCGACGAACAACCTTTGCGCGGCGGACGGATATTATGTCCCTATCATGCGTGGAGCTTTAACGCCGACGGCACACTGGCAAGTACCGCTGCGGCCAGTCACGCGCCCGATTTCGACAAAGCGGATCATGGTCTGCGCAGCGTTGGTCTGATCGACTGGAATGGGCTGCTGTTTGTCCGCCCGGTGGAAAGCAGCGATGATTTTGGCGCAGACAATGCCTTTGGCCTGCATGACCTTGATAACTGGCCAATGCGCGAGCTGGTAACCGCACACCGCGAAACCCATCTGGTTGAATGCAACTGGAAAATTCTGTGGGAAAATTTCATGGAATGCCTGCATTGTCCGGGTGTTCATCCATCGCTATGCGACCTCATTCCAATCCATAGAAAAGGGCTGCTCGCTTATTCTGATGCGCCCGATTGGACCCCCGACAGCATGGAACCCGAACATGGCTTGCGTGATGGCGCACGCAGCTGGACGTTAAGCGGAGCGGCCGCCACCGCCGAATTTCCTGGATTGACAGAGGACCAGCGCAACGCTGGCCAGGTCTATTGTGTGATCTGGCCAACATTGGGCATCGTCGCGCATGTCGATTATATCAGCATCTTGTCCTATCGCCCCAAGGGGCCGGAACAGGTCGAAGTCACCCTCGAGGTGCTGGTGGCGCCAGCGGCTTTGGCCGACCCCAATTTCGATCTGCACCAGATTGTTGCGTTCAATCAACAGGTGCAAAATGAAGATGAAGAAGTGTGCGAATTGAACCAGCGCGGTCTGCGCACCAGTCCGTTTAAGGCTGGCGTCCTGATGCCAGAAGAATATAAAGTGAAAACGTTTCACGATTGGATCGCGCGGCAAATGGCCGGGGCGGATGCCGCATGACCGTTGACGAGCTGATCGGGCAAATGGCCGAAAACCGCGCGTGGATTGCGGGAGCGCGGGTGGCTATTGATTTTGGCGATGATGGCGCAGTCTTGCTTGACGGTATCGCGCAAGGCGTCCGGTGCGCGGAACTGGGGGAGCCAGCAGACACACATATCGCCGTTAGCTGGACCGACTGGCTGGCGCTGACGCGCGGCTCGCTTGACCCACGCCGGGCTATCAACAACGGCAAGATTGTCATCACTGGCGATATGAACAACGTCGCCAAATTGATCGAGCTGGGGCACCGCATGTTTTGATGGGAGATATTTCATAGGAGCATCACGGGTCACCGATTGCTGCACTGTATCGGCAACCTTACTCTGGCCACGCCCGGCTATAACTCGACTTTGAGTAATTGTGCCTTTGCCGAGAAGCGCCCAGAAATCGCAGCAAACAGCAGTTTGATGCTGAACAGCTATTTCCAATTGCTGACCGATCAAGACGTGTGGGATGAGGCCGTCCTGCAAAAGCGAGCGCAAGGTTTATTGCCCTTGGCAATCCAGCTGTGGCCTCGTCCTGCGAGCATTCCGTAGGTTTCAAATCACTTTATTGCGCCACTCTGAATTCGCCAGCGGCGTAGCGGCGACAACTGCGACGAAGACGCGGGCAAAGGGGTGCTTGAGGCTCGGCGCGCCTATTTCCGTTGCCCGCTTGGCCCATGTCCCGATCAAGTGCGCCAGCGGCGCATCGGGATACGGGCGGAAAGGCTTGCATGGCAGGTCGCATTGAAGCTCGATGCGCCATAGGTCTGCAAAGCAATCTGCACCGATCTGCTTAACCAAGAATGCCAGCGGCATGTCGGCGACCGGCGATAGGAGCCCACGCGGCGCATCGCAGCGCGACGCTGTTAGGGCGCGGCCTGATAGGAAGGTGATTTACTGCCGTGGCGTTCGCGCCCGGTGAGTTGGCGTCGCGAGCCGTGCCTTTGCCCCTGCCGATGCGCGGGCCGTGCCGCCACTGTCTGCCGGGCTCTGTTGCAAAAATCG
>NZ_APCQ01000847.1:0-3561 GCF_000410615.1 Novosphingobium sp. B-7
CGGTGCGCGGCGTGGCCGGGGTGCAGGGCGTGGCCACCAGCAGCGTGGCGATGGGCGGCACCTCGGTCCTGCGCGTCACGTATGCCGGCGATCTTGATGCGCTGGCGGCGGCCCTGCGCGCGCAAGGGTGGAAGGTAACCAGCGGCGCCAACGCGCTATCGATTCGGAAATAGCCGCTTATCCCCATCCATCATGCCGCGATCCACAGGGTAACCCCCAGATTCGCGCCTGTTTCGCGCGGCGGGGGGCGCTCTTGCCGTTCCCTTCCCGTTCCCGCCTCCCTATATGACCGCCATGACAAGCCAGATTGCCCTTCCGCTTTCGCCAGCTAACGGCGCCGAAAACATCGTGGTCGGCCCTTCGCTGCAGCCGGTGATCGATGGCCTGATGGCCGGCCATGACTGGCCCTATCGCAGTTGCATCCTGTCTGGCCCGGCGCGCTCGGGCAAAAGCCTGCTGGCGCGCTGGTTTGTGGCCTCGGACCTGGGCGATGCGCTCGATGGCGCCGATCGCCTGCCCGAGGACGAGGTGTTCCACGCCTGGAACCGCGCCCAGGCCAGCGGCCGCCCGCTGCTGTTGATCAACGATGCCGGGCCGGGCCAGTGGCGGGTGACGCTGCCCGATCTCGGCTCGCGCCTGGGTGGATCGATGGCGCTGACGATCCCACCGCCGGACGAGGAACTGCTGATCCAGCTGCTGGAAGAGCATGCCGCGCGGCGAGGGCTGGCGCTGGGCGATGCCGCGCTGGCGTTCCTGCTGCCGCGGATCGAGCGCAGCCACGCTGCCGCCGAGACGCTGGTGGAAACAATCGACCGGCTCAGCCTTGAGCGCAAGGCGCCCGTCACCATATCGCTGGTGCGCGATGCCCTGGCGCAGGTGCAGGGGGCGGATTGACCGATCCTGTCGGGATAAGGGATAAGAGGTGATGGTTTCAGGCCTGATTGCATACCTGGATTCCATCCGCGCCCGCGACCCGGCACCGCGCTCGCGGTGGGAAATCCTGCTCTATCCCGGCCTTTTGGCCGTGGGGCTCCACCGCGTGGCGCACTGGCTGTTCGAAGGGCGGATGTTCTTTGCCGCCCGGCTGGTCAATCACCTTTCACGCTTCCTCACCGCGATCGACATTCACCCCGGCGCCACCATCGGCCGCCATCTGTTCATCGACCATGGCTTTACCGTGATCGGTGAAACCGCGCAGATCGGTGACGACGTCACGATCTACCAATGCGTCACGCTGGGTGGCACCAACCCGGCCAATGGCATTCCCGGCAAGCGCCATCCCACCCTGGCCGATGGCGTGATCGTCGGCTCGGGCGCGCAGATCCTGGGGCCGATCACCGTGGGCCCCGGCGCGCGCGTGGGCGCCAATGCCGTGGTCACCGAAGACGTGCCCGCCGGCGTCACCATGGTCGGCATCAAGTCGCGCCCCACCCACGTCTCGATGGAAACCTGGCTGCGCGATTTCGTGCCCTATGGCACGCCGTGCGATGAGCCTTGCGATGCGGCCGATGTCGCGCGCGTCGAAGCGCTGGAGGCAGAGGTCGCCGCGCTCAAGGCGCAGGTTGCCGAACTGCTCGCCGATCGCGCGGTGAAGCTCTGAGCGCGCCAAGCAAAGGACCGGGCGACTTGCCCGGCAACGTCGTGCCGCTGGTGCCCGTGGTCCCGCTGGCTGCGCGCCCGGTGCTGCAGGTGGCGTTCGATCGGCTCGAACTGCTGCGCATTCTCGATCTCTATGGCCGCATGGTGGCGGCCGGCCTGTGGCGCGATTACGCGATGGATTTTGGCCGGGAAGCGGCCAGTTTCTCGGTCTTTCGCCGCACGGCCGAGCGCCCCACCGCGCGGATCGAGAAACGCCCCGCGCTGCGTGGTCGCCAGGGCATGTGGGCGCTGTATGGCGAGGCGGGCCAGGTGCTCAAGCGCGGGCACGAACTGGCCGGCGTGCTTTCGCCGCTCGAACGCCGCCTGCTCAAGGTGGTGGAAGATTAGCGGCACCGCGCGGCCAGTGCGCCTTGTTCTGGCAGTGGTCCCGCTGCTGTGGTTGCCGGCCTGCAGCGATGCCCCGGCCCACCGCGCCGCCAACCGCCACGAAACCCCGGTGATGCGCGTGCTCTATCGCGATGGGCATGACAGCATGCTGCTGACTTTTCCGCGCGATGGCCATGCCATGCCGGCAGACGAATGCCACGCCGCGCTGCTGATCGACGGGCAAAGCGGGGCCGCCCGGCAGATATCCCCGACCGAAGCAGCGGCCCGCACCCGCACCATGCAGCTTTCGGGGGCCACGCCGGGCGTTTGCCCGGCATAGCTGGATTCAGTTCGCGTCGGGTTGCGCGCCGATGGCCTCTGCCGCCAGGTCGCGGATCGGCACGCGCGCGCGCATGCGAACGGCCAGCAGCGCCGTGCCGCTGACCTTGCGCTGCACCAGCAGGGTTTGCACCGGCGGCACGTGCCAGGCGCTGCGGTCCTCGGCGATCGGGCGGCCGATGCGGCGCAGGTCTTCGACAAAGGCACGGTCGGAAAAATCGAGCGGCCCGGGGCGCGAGAGATGCGCCATCAGCACGGCGATCATCGCATCGATGCGCTCGCCGTGCCGCTGCAGCAGGGTGGGGGAAACGAACCCTACCGCCAGGATCGCGTCGCGCAGTGCCTGGGGATCTTCGGCCAGGCCCGCTGCTAGCACGGCGCGATAGGCGGCTGCGGTTTCCGCCGGTACCGGCCGCGCCGCCCCGAAATCGAGCAGCACCAGCTTGCCGGTTTCGGGTTGCCAGCGATAATTGGCAAAGTTCGGGTCGGTCTGCATGTAACCGAACACGAACAGCTCGTGCAGCGTCAGGTTGAGCAGCGCGGTCAGCATCGCGTCGCGCTGTTCCTGCGGCGCCTGCGCCAAGGTATCGATCGCGCGCCCGGCCACATAGTCCATCGCCAGCACGCGGGTGGTGGTCAGCGCATCGACGGGGGCAGGCACCAGGAACTGCGGGTCACCAGCCAGCAACTCGCGATAGTGGCGCATCTGCGCGGCCTCGCGCACATAGTCGGCCTCTTCGTGCAGCTGGCGCTTGGCCTCTTCCAGCAGCGGCGCGATGTCGAGCGAGCTGGGCAAGAGGTTAGACAGGCGCAGCAGCGTCGCCACGTTGTCAACATCGGCATCGATGCTGGCGGCAACGCCGGGATATTGCACCTTGATCGCCAGTTCGCGTCCATCGGGCAGACGCGCGCGGTGCACTTGCCCGATCGAGGCGGCGGCCAGCGGGCGCGGATCGAAATGGACAAAGCGGCGGCGCCAGTCTGCGCCCCATTCGGCGTTGAGCACCTGTTGCAGTTGCGCCGGTGGCATGTGGTGGGCAGAATCGCGCAGCCGCGCCAGGATCGCGGTCAATTCGGCGGGCAGCATGTCTCCGGCATCGAGCGACAGCATCTGCCCCAGCTTCATCGCTGCGCCGCGCAGGCGGGAGAGTTGCTCGGTCACGCGCATGGCATTGGCCGGCGTCAGCACCAGGTCGCTCAACTGCGGGCGCTCGCCGCGCGCCAGGCGGCGCGCGCCTTCGGCCACCACGCCGCCGG
>NZ_APCQ01000845.1:0-3841 GCF_000410615.1 Novosphingobium sp. B-7
CCGGGTTCCGGCGGCGCTTACAATCTATTAGTGATCACGGCATCCTTGTAACGCGGGACGCGCTCAAGATACCGATCTTTAGTGAGGGCTCCTAATCTGCCTCTCACCTCGGGCGCATAAGCTATCTCGTCCAAGACCGCCGTGGGTCCGATCTCGGCATAGCGCCCGCGCACCGTGCTTTCCGCGATAGAGATTGATAGTAGCTCCGCCCACATTGAATGGCAGGAATCACCCCAGACTGCCTTCAAATCGCGCAAATGTTCAGAATCAGCCATCGGAATCCCCCATTGGAAAAGTCGGAGCTACCCTGATCACCAAAGCCCCAGAGCGACCATCTTATTGCGGGGAGGCGTGGTCAATGTCGGCGGGTGGCGAAAGGTCATGTTACTTGCGCCTGCGCATCTCTTCCTCGTCGGATAGAGTCGACGGCTCTTTCCTTCAACCGCACGTCAATTTATCCTCCGGGCGAGATGAGATGTCAGGGGCGAGGAATTTAGTGGCTACTGCGCGACGTAACACCACAGCGGGACCGCAGCTATCCGGCTATGTCTTTCAGCTGGAGCGAGCGCTCTATCATCTTGCCACAGCTGACGACGGCACGACCATTGCCGTCGAATTTCCGGACGACGTAGCCGTCTTGCGGGAGGGCAAGCTAGCCCTTGTCGAGCAGGACAAGAACACCATCACGCCCGGCCGCGACATGCTGCGCAATCGCAGCAAGGCATTGTGGCGTACGTTCCAGATCTGGCTCGGACTTCACGAGGGTCCCGATTCCGCGACCTGTTGTCGATATCTGATTGTCACGAACACGGCCTCGACCGACACGATCGCCACCGCGCTGAAGCGTCGCCAGGCCGGCGAAATCTCTGCCGCCGAGTCGGTCGCGATCCTCCGATCGGACAGCGGCCACAATAGCAAATCGCAGATACAGGCGACCATTGACGATGTACTCGGCCGGTCGGATGCGGTTCTTGCCGCGCTGATTGCCAAGATCGAGATCGTCGAAAGCAGCTCGTTGCTCGACAGCCGAAAAGTCCTCGCCAACGCCTTGGCGATCGATCCCGGGGTAGACGCCGAAACCGTGCTCAACAGCCTGCTCGGCTGGTCAACCAATCTTCTGCGCACCTTGTGGCAGGAAGGAATGATCGGTCTGATTGACCGTCGCGCCTTCGTCGCGCAATGCCGCCTAGTTGAGCGCTCGCTCATTCGGCAGCGCCTCCTGCCGCGACCGGCACGCGACGTCGTTCCCGATGATCAGGACCGCGCCAAGGTCAAAGCACGACCGTTCGTCGATCATCTTGGCCGCATCAACAGCGCCGAAGACGTCGTGCTCGAGGCGATCGATCATTTCCTTCAATTCAACATCGAGAAGCATCGGCTGACGACGCAGGGCGAGATTCCCGATCGCGAGTGGCTGGATCGCGGGGACAGGCTGACGACTCGATGGCGCGGCGTGATCCGCCAGGTAACGCTCGACTTGCCGGCAGAGACCGATCTGGTTCGCGGGCAGCACATTCTTGCTAGGTCGACCACTGGCTACCACGAACAGCTCGGCGGCCAGGACTGTAGCGAGCTTTACATGACGGCGGGTCACTATCATCGCCTCGCCGACGAGAACACGGTCTGGTGGGACCCAACCTTCAAGACCGGGAAATAGCCGGTGCTGCAGGACCATGAAGAGCGCATCCTGCGCAATTCCGGACTAGGGGCGGCCGCCTGCTGGCATTTCGCGGCGCAATTTGGCGAGCATGCGAAAGGCTCGCCGCCGTTGCTACCACATTTCTATGTCGCCATGGCGATCCTTCATCACCGAGCGTCGGTCGAAAAGCTGTACCGGATGCAGTTCGACAGCGGCATCGCCAAGGCGGTGGCCGAACAGCCCGATATCGTTGCCGGACTGCAGCAAAGGCTGGAGGCCCGGGCGGGCAACACGCTGGCGGCGCTTCAGGTCGCGACATCGTCCGGCCTCCTTCAACGCGAAGGCGGACCCGGGTTCCCCAGCTTTCGCGCCCTTGGTGGATCACTTCCCCCGGCAATCCGTCACGCCGAGGGCGGCACGTCCCAAATCTACGCGGCCGCGCGGCGGCTCGGCGCCTTCTTCGCAACGGAGCCGCTCGCGGCTTTGTCCCGGCAATTGATGATTGAGTTCTGAGCCATGAAGCTTCACATCAAACGACTCATCATCTGGCCGGAGAATACCGAGCTGGAGCCTCGCGTTGTTCAGTTCGAGCTCGACAAGGTCAGTGTCATCACCGGCTGGAGCGGCACCGGCAAGTCGTCGATCATTAGCATCATCGACTATGTGTTCGGCTCTAAATCCTGCCATATCCCTGTAGGCGAGATCCGGGACCTCGCGTCTTGGTATGGTCTCGAGATCGAAACCGACGCGGGGCCGATGCGGGTCGCGCGGCGCAAGCCCGACGGGCGATCGGTATCGCGGGACATGTGGGTTCAACGCGGCGAGGATGCGCTCGGCGATTTGCCACATCAGCCATGGATCAGTGGCACCGTCGACAGTTTCAAGCAAATGATGGACACACTGAGCGGGCTGTCGGACCTGCGACTGTCTCCCCAACTAGACAAGTCTTGGAACGAGCGCGCTTCGTTTCGCGACATGGCCAGCTTCAATTTCCTTCCGCAGCACATCGTGGCCAATCCGAACACGCTGTTCTTCAAGGCGGACTCGCACAGCCACCGCGAGAAGCTGCGCAACATTCTCCCGCTCGCGATGGGGATCATCACCAATGCCGATCTTGCGCGCATGCACGAGCTCAGTCTGTTGCGCGAAGAGTTGCGCAAGCTTGAGGGTGAGCTCAAGCTGCGCCGCAACGGCTTGGATGCGTGGCGCGCCGATGCCACGGGCGCGTTTTTTCGGGCGCAGGAACTCAGCCTCATACCGGCGGGTGATCCGCCCCAAGGTCTTCAGGAATTGATTGCGGTTCTTCGTGCCGTGGTGGACGCCAACGGGCGAACGGTAAAGGCGCCCGGCCGCGTCTCGGCGGCGGTGCAGCGTCTGGAAGCACTCAAGACGCAAGACCAGGAGCTGGACCGACGGATCGCGGACGGAAAGCGCCGGCTCAAAAGACTGAAGGCGCTCCGCCGGTCGGTTGGCGACTTCGAGGATGTGCTCGAGGAACAGCGCGCAGCCGTACACGGATTTGGCTGGTTTCAGGCTCATCTCGGGCAAGAGCAGTGCGCGCTGTGCGGCTCGGACACAGATGCTGCCAAGCGTGAGCTGGCGTTGTTGCAGGAGCCGATCGGCGAGCTCGAAGACCTCGGCGTCGGCACGGCATCAGCGGCGCCGATGGTTGATAGCGACATCGCACAGATACAGAAAACGCTCCTCGACGACGAACGGCAGTTGCTGGTGGTAAGGAGAACCCGCCTCGAGCTCGAGCGGGCAGCCGACAAAGAACGGGATGCTAATCAAAGTCTGGAGGCCGTGTTCAAATTTATCGGGAGCACGGAGCAGGCACTGCGCATTCTTGCCGACGTCGAAGGCGACAATGGTTTGGCGGCGCGGGCGGCCGAGCTGGCCAAACGCATTGCTGAACTCGATGGTCAGTTCGATCTGGCCGCTCGCCTTGTTCGCGAATCCGAGGTCGCCAAGCGTGTAACAGCCTATATCAAGCGCTTCATCGACTATCTCGGCATCGAAGGCGCGGAAGGTACCCCGGTCCTTGACGAGAAGGAGCTCAGCCTCCGCTTCAATCGCGCACCCGGCGTGAAGCCGGACTTTCTGTGGGAGATCGGCAGCGGAGAGAACTGGATGGGCTATCATCTGGCGACCTTGCTAGCGCTGCACAGTGTTTTTCTCCGCCTGTCAACACCGGGATAAAAA
>NZ_APCQ01000844.1:0-4584 GCF_000410615.1 Novosphingobium sp. B-7
ATGTTCTGACGACGGACAGTGCGTGTCGATTTCAGGAGCGTAATGACGAGAGTCGACTGCCGTCCAATACAGATCTTGTATCTATCCAATACCCTGACGGTAGCTCGCCACGGTCGCCTGCGTACCACCAATTGGCTTGTAGACCGAAAACAACGCCTAAATTAGGGTCATCATATCCACTGGGTATCGGTGAGCGACCTCAACGGTCTTTGCGGCCCGATGTTGATCGAAGGTACGCTATGCCAAACGAAAAGCTAGGAGAGCGGAAGTGACGGACAGCACAAAACTGATCGGAGACGAGCAGCTTAGCGGCGGGGCGTTCACCGGGAGCTGGACAAC
Organism: Novosphingobium sp. B-7; assembly: GCF_000410615.1. Lineage (NCBI taxonomy): Bacteria > Pseudomonadati > Pseudomonadota > Alphaproteobacteria > Sphingomonadales > Sphingomonadaceae > Novosphingobium > Novosphingobium sp. B-7. The sequence goes on from NZ_APCQ01000844.1 coordinate 340, forward strand.
GCTGTCGACAACGACAGACGTTCAAGAACCTGCAACGGGAGCGACGTTAGGCAAGATCGGCATCGCCAGCCCCGACGACATCGCGGCGGCTGCCGCGAGTGCGCGCGCCGCTCAGAAGGCATGGGCCTCCGATACTCCGGATAATCGGGCAGCCGTTTTTCCAAAGGTTGTGCAGGTTGCAACCGAGCGGTGGGACGAGATCGTCGAGTGGATCATGCGCGAGAGTGGATCGGTCAGAGCGAAGGCCGAATTCGAACTGTCTATAACCATCAAGTCGATCTCGCTTGCGGGTGCCATGCCACAGCAAGCGCAGGGGCTTGTGCTGCCGAGCGAGCGTGGGCGCATCAGCCTCGCCCGTCGCCGACCGTTAGGCGTCGTAGGCATCATCGCCCCGTTCAACTTTCCGCTCTATCTGGCGATGCGCGCAGTCGCACCAGCGATCGCGGTCGGCAATGCAGTTGTGCTAAAACCCGATCCGCGCACGTCCATTTGTGGCGGCTTCGTGATCGCCCGGTTGTTCGAGCTTGCGGGTCTACCAAATGGCGTCCTCCAGGTACTGCCGGGACGCGGCGACGCGGGCGAGGCGCTGTGCCGTGATCCGAACGTCGCCATGATTCAATTTACTGGATCTACCGCCGCTGGTCGGATGGTAGGCAAGACGGCCAGCGAAAACCTGAAAAAGGTCTCGCTGGAACTTGGCGGTAAAAATTCTTTGATCGTCCTCGAAGACGCGGATCTCGAACTGGCAGCCAAGAATGCCTCATGGGCGAGCTATCTTCATCAGGGACAGATTTGCATGTCTGCAGGGCGGGTGCTGGTGCATGCGACCATCGTCGAGGAGTTCACCAAGCGCCTCGTAGCTCACGCGGAAGCGCTGCCGGTGGGCGATCCAATGTCCGGGCAGGTCGCGGTTGGACCGCTCATCAACCAGACGCAAGCCGACCACGCCCGCAAGGTCCTAGATGGAAGCGTTGCCCAAGGTGCGAAGGTAGCTGCGGGTGGCACGTCCGATGGTTTGTTTTTCAAGCCGACCGTGCTGACAGGGGTAAGCAAGGACATGCCTGCGTTCAGCGACGAAATCTTCGGGCCTGTGGCGGTTGTCGTACCGTTCGAGAGTGATGAACAGGCGATCGCGCTCGCCAACGACACTGAATACGGCCTGTCCGCGGCGATCATCACCCGCGACGTTGGACGCGGTATGGCCATTGGTGACCGCCTTCAGGCGGGTCTGGTCCACATCAACGACCAAACCGTGAACGACGACGTCGTTAACCCTTTCGGTGGTGTCGGAGCATCTGGTAACGGAACATCGATCGGCGGCCCGGCGAACTGGGAAGAGTTTACGCATTGGCAGTGGACGACCATCAAGGGAACAGCACCCGCTTACCCTTTCTAGAATGCCTTCGAAAATTATAGTTCGATTGAAATGTGAGGTGTGCCACGAGGACTGTGGCATACCCGTCAATGAACACACGCAAACCCATAACGCTTGGCCGCTGATCGGTACCAGGCGGTGTTCGACGCCGCATTGAAACGAATCTACATAGAGCGAGGATTAAGACATAACCTCACCCATGTGTCCAAGCATCGAGGTGGAGCACCCGACTGTCTCGCGGGCCTATCGTTTGTAGGACAGTCGCCAGCAGTAAATTCAACGCGCCGACACCGTCTTGCGAGCGCACATAAGGCAGAGCTTCAATCCTCAAAGGAGCTCTGCGGTGCCGTTTGGTAGGGTGCCCTTTGGTCCTCCTTGGTTAGGGTCAGGACTCGTTGATCACAGCCAGAAGATGACGGTGGCAGCGAGAGCGATTGCGGAGAAGAAGGCGGTGGGGCAGCGGTCGTAGCGGGTGGCGACCCGGCGCCAGTCCTTGAGGCGGCCGAACATGATCTCGATGCGGCTGCGACGCCGGTAGCGGCGCTTGTCGTACCGGACCGGTTCGTTGCGCGACCTGCGGCCTGGGATGCAGGGCTGGATGCCTTTGGCCTGGAGGGCATCCCTGAACCAGTCGGCGTCGTAGCCGCGATCACCAAGCAGCCACTGCGCCTTCGGCATGTCATCGAGCAGCGCTGCCGCACCGGTGTAGTCGCTGACCTGGCCCGCGGTCATGAAGAAGCTCAAGGGGCGCCCGTTCGCATCGGCGATGGCGTGAAGCTTGGTGTTCATGCCGCCTTTGGTGCGGCCGATCAGGCGGCCGAGATCCCCTTTTTAACCCGCAGGCTCGATGCCGTGCGGTGAGCCTTGAGGTAGGTTGCGTCGATCATGACCGTCTGCGGCTCGGCGCCAGCTGCAGCCAGACCTTCCATCATTCGCGTGAACACACCGGCCTCGCCCCAACGCTTCCACCGATTGTACAGCGTCTTGTGTGGCCCATAGGCGCTGGGCGCATCTCGCCAGCGCAGCCCATTGCGATTGACGAATACGATGCCACTCAGCACCCGCCGATCGTCTACCCTCGGCCTCCCGTGGCTCTTGGGAAAGAACGGCCGCAGCCGCTCGATCTGCTCATCCGTCAGCCAAAACAGGTCACTCATCCCGGTCTCCTTGCGGAGCCTGAATCAGATCGCGACGCTCACATCAATGGGTCCTGACCCTAAGGAGGGTGCTCCCTCCCCCGCCATCGCCAACGCGCGCACCGAACTCGCCTATGTCCGCCACGCCAAAGGGCCGATCTATCAATCGCACCTTCTCACCTATCTAGGCGTCCGTCAGGTCGATGCCGTCGTGACGCCCCAGCAGACGCCGTTGGAGCGCGTGCGGGAGATCGGCGCGGCGCTTGGCGTCCAGATCAACAACCAGCAGCCGGCGCAGATCCAGCGCGCCGTGCGGTCGCTGGAGCGGCCGATCCTGCCCCCCGGCCACTCGCCGGGGCAGGAGCGGCTTGCCGAACTGTTCCTGAAGAACACGCCGGAGAAGAACCAGGCCGATCCGCGCCTCGCGCCCGCCCAGGCGATCGTTGACGCGGCCATGAAGACCGCGCGCGATCGGGGCGAGAGCGCGCGCATGGTCGGGACCATCGGGGAGTCGACGCGCCAGCTCGTCGCGGATCGGATCAAGGCGGGCGGATCGCTGGACGGCGAAATCGGCCGCGCGACCCCGGCGCAAGCGCCGGCGCCGCGCGATAAGGACCGGAGCCGCTGACGGTGTTGGGAGGACGGGGGCATGTGCAATCGGTATCGACTATCGGCCAAGCAGGCGGCCGTCATGCGGGCGTGCGGGTTCGAGCCGCCCTATCGCGAGGATGAGACCTACCCGGTGCCGCGCGAGATCTTCCCTACCGGGAAGAAGACAGCGCGGCACGGCCTGGTCGTGCCGCGATCGTCCCAAGGCAAGAGCGAGCATAGTCGATATTTCGCAACCCACATATAGTGCCAGTCTATTAGTCTAGGATGGTCCTTTCGATTGTTCCTCTCAGGCCTGTTTAGCTAGCTCTCAGCAGTGGCCCGGGCCCCTCTGGCGACGACCCGCAAGGTCGCTGCGATGTCGGACCACTCATGGCGCTTCCCTGCGGGGCGGCGTCGTTCGACAGCAGATGAGAGGACAGACCAGATGAAAGCCGGTGATCTCTTGCTCAGCGCCTATCGCGTCATCAGCCGCGAAGTCATGCGCGAACGTAAGCGTCGCTTCCCCGATCAGGAGCGGCTGAGTAAGCTGAAAAAGGAACGCCTTGCACTGAAAGATCGGCTCGCGCGGCATCAGCCCGCAACCGGGGCCACGCTGGCCATGGCGCTCCGGATCGTCGCCCGCGCCAAACGCGCCTTCGCCTGATCACGAAGGCTCTCGATTGAAGGATCGCTTCCATGTGTGAGATCAGCCTTTCTCGTCGTGCCCTGGTCACGGGTGCGGCAACCGTGACCGCCCTTGCTGCGGCCCCAGCGGCTGCGCAGGTTGCGCGTGCTCAAAGGTCCACGCGCGCTGTTCCTCCTGCGCCAACGAAGGACGGCAAGTCTGCCCTGAACCCCGATCAGGCGCTGCAGCTGCTGAAGGACGGAAATGCGGCGTTCCTCCGGGGTGAAATGATGGACCCGGACCTTTCGGTGCAGCGCCGACTTGATCTGGCGCGCGGCCAAGCCCCCTTCGTCGCTTATGTGTCCTGCTCCGACAGCAGAGTGCCGCCTGAGCTGTTGTTCGGCCGCGGTCTGGGCGAGATCTTCATCGTGCGGAATGCCGGCAACACGGTCGATACGGTCGCAAAGGGCTCGATCGAGTTCGCGGTGGCGGTGCTGGGCGGGCTCTGTTGCAAAGAT
>NZ_APCQ01000846.1:0-4928 GCF_000410615.1 Novosphingobium sp. B-7
CCTGGCCCAAGGGCGGGCGCTGGCCCCGCTGGTCGGCGCGATGATGGACGTGTCGGACGGGCTGCTGCTCGATGCGACGCGCATGGCCCGTGCCAGCGGCGTGACCCTGGCGATCGACAGCGCCGCCTGCCCCGTGCCGCCAGACCTGCCCCCGTCCCGCCGGCAAGAGGCGCTGTCATGGGGTGATGACTACGAACTGCTGTTCACCCTGCCAGCGGGCACCACGCCCCCTTGCCCTGCCACCTGCATCGGTGAGGCGCTGGCCGCTGGCCCCGTACCCTTGCTGCTCGATGGCGCCTGCCCGCAAGGGCCGCTGGGCTATGAACACTGCGGCTGAAACCTAGGCGGCAAGATTAGCCGAACAACCGTACAATACCGCTTGCGGGCGGCGGCAAATGATTTAGCTTCCCTTTGGTTCCCAGCCAGCGTGCGGGAATACGGTGTACCTGGCACCAAAAGACAAGCCGGGGCACGGGAAGTTAGGGGGATGCCATCGTGAACCTTGTCGTAACCGCCATCGGGTTGGGGTTACTGGCTGTGCTTTATGGCTTCATCACCAGCCGTCAGGTGCTGGGAAGCCCGGCCGGGAACCAGAAAATGCAAGACATTGCCGGCGCCATCCAGGAAGGGGCGCAGGCCTATCTCAAACGCCAGTACGGCACCATCGCCCTGGTGGGCGTGGTCGTGGCCGCGATCGTTTCGATGACGCTGCACCCGCTGCCGGCGCTGGGCTTTGTTATCGGGGCCGTGCTTTCGGGTGTGGCCGGCTTCATCGGCATGAACGTGTCGGTGCGGGCCAATGTGCGCACCGCCGCTGCCGCGCAAAGCGGCCTGCAACAAGGCCTTACCCTGGCGTTCCGCGCCGGGGCGATCACCGGCATGCTGGTGGCGGGCCTGGCGCTGCTCGCGATCGCGGGCTTCTTCTGGTATCTGGTGTTCGTAGCGGGCTATGCCCCGGGCGATCGCACCGTCGTCACCGCGCTCACCACGCTGGCGCTGGGCGCCTCGCTGGTGTCGATCTTTGCCCGGCTGGGCGGCGGCATCTTTACCAAGGCGGCCGACGTGGGCGCCGATCTGGTGGGCAAGGTGGAAGCCGGCATCCCCGAGGATGACCCGCGCAACCCGGCCGTGATTGCCGACAACGTGGGCGACAACGTGGGCGATTGCGCCGGCATGGCCGCCGACCTGTTCGAAACCTATGTCGTCACCGTGGGCGCCACGATGGTGCTGACGGCGCTGCTGATCAAGGGCGTGGGCGATCTGCTGCTGCCCTTGATGGCGCTGCCCCTGCTGATCGGCGGGGTCTGCATCGTCACTTCGATCATCGGCACCTATTTCGTCCGCCTGGGCGGCGGCAAGAACATCATGGGCGCCATGTACAAGGGCTTCCTGGTCACGGCCCTGCTGTCGATCCCGGCGATCTGGTTTGCCACGCAGGCCGCGCTGGGCAGCATGGAAGCGCCGATCGGCGAACAGGGCTTTACCGGCCGCACGCTGTTCTATTGCGCGCTGGTCGGCCTGGCGATCACCGGGTTGATCATCTGGATCACCGAATACTACACCGGCACCGGCTATCGCCCGGTGCGATCGATCGCCAAGGCATCGGTCACCGGCCACGGCACCAACGTGATCCAGGGCCTGGCCGTCAGCCTGGAAGCCACGGCCCTGCCCACGCTGGTGATCTGCGCGGGCATCATCGTCGCCTATCAGCTCGCCGGGCTGATCGGCATTGCCTATGCCGCGACGGCAATGCTGGCGCTGGCCGGCATGGTCGTGGCGCTCGATGCCTATGGTCCGGTGACCGACAATGCCGGCGGCATTGCCGAAATGGCCGGCCTGGAAGACACCGTGCGCGAACGCACCGATGCGCTCGACGCGGTGGGCAACACCACCAAGGCGGTCACCAAGGGCTATGCCATCGGTTCGGCTGGGCTTGCCGCCCTGGTGCTGTTTGCCGCCTATACCACTGACCTGCGCGAGTTCTTCCCGGATCTGAATGTCGATTTCAGCCTGGAGAACCCCTATGTCATCGTCGGGCTGCTGCTGGGCGCGCTGCTGCCCTATCTGTTCGGTGCAATGGGGATGACCGCCGTGGGCCGCGCCGCTGGCGACGTGGTGGTGGACGTGCGCGAGCAGTTCGCCGCCGATCCGGGCATCATGGCCGGCACCAGCCGCCCGGACTATGCCCGCACGGTGGACCTGGTCACGCGGGCGGCGATCAAGGAGATGATCCTGCCCTCGCTGCTGCCGGTGCTGGCGCCGATCGCGGTCTATTTCGTGATCATGGCGGTGGCAGGGCAGGCCAATGCCTTTGCCGCGCTGGGCGCGCTACTGCTGGGCGTGATCGTGGGCGGGCTGTTCGTGGCCCTGTCGATGACATCGGGCGGCGGGGCGTGGGACAACGCCAAGAAGTATATCGAGGATGGCCATTACGGCGGCAAGGGTTCCGACGCGCACAAGGCGGCGGTGACCGGTGACACCGTGGGCGATCCTTACAAGGACACAGCTGGCCCGGCCGTGAACCCGATGATCAAGATCACCAATATCGTTGCCCTGCTGCTGCTGGCCGCCCTGGCCAGCCACGCGGCAGGCTGAACCGGCTTCCGTGGGCTGCCGGCATGCTGGACCGGTGGCCCACGGCAGACACGCGGAAAAGCGGGGAAAACCCCGCCCGCATGGGCCCGAGGTTGGGGAGGAGAAGGACAGGCCCCGTCTGGCCGCAAGGCTGGGCGGGGCCTGTTTCTTGGCCCGGGTGGTTCATCACCTGCCCCTGGTTTCATATTTGTGACGAGCCGCCGCGATGCGTTGACCTTGGCGGAACGCCTGGAATAGGCGCGCGATCATGCTGCACCCGCTCTCTTCTACTCTGATGTCCGATTCCAATGATCCTGCCGCGACGGCCGCCGGCCTTGTCCGGCTGCTGACGGTTCAGCCCGAGGCCGGCGCCGATCTCTTTACCGGGCCGCGCAAGCCCGGGGGCGTGGGACGCGTATTTGGCGGGCAGATCGTGGCGCAGGCGCTTGCCGCCGCACAGGCCACCGTCGCCGCCGATCGGCCGGTGCATTCGCTGCATGCCTATTTCCTGCGCCCGGGCAGCGAGAATGCCGACACGCGCTATACCGTGATGCGCGATCTCGATGGCGGCAACTTTGCCAACCGCCGCGTGGTGGCAAGCCAGGGCGACGCGCCGATCTTCACCATGACGGCCTCGTTCCACCGCCGTAGCGAGGCCGGCGAGAGCCTTGCCCTGCAGCACGGCCTGCCGATGCCTTCGGTGCCCAGCCCCGATGACCTGCCGAGCGAGGCAGACCTGCTGACGATCTATGCCGATCGCCTGTCAGAGCAGCGCCGCGCCCTGCTGTCGCGGCCGCGCGCGATCGAGATGCGCCCGGCCGAACCGCTCAACTGGCTCCGCGAAACCCCGGCCGAACCGGTGGCGCACACCTGGCTGCGTTGCGTGGCGCCCCTGCCCGATGATCCGGGGTTGCACCGCGCGGTGATCGCCTATGTCAGCGACATGACCTTGCTCGGCACCAGCCTGCTGCCCCATGGCATCAGCGGCAAGGCCGGCAGCGCCCAGGTGGCCAGCCTTGACCATGCGCTGTGGTTCCACGCCGATGCCCGCGCCGATCAATGGCTGCTCTATGCCTGCGACAGCCCGTGGGCCGGGAACATGCGCGGTTTCAGCCGTGGCCGCATCTTTACCCAGGATGGCCGCCTGGTGGCCGAAACCGCGCAAGAAGGCCTGGTGCGCCGCCGCGCCTGAACCGTCGCCGCGCTACTTGCCGGGCCGCGGCGCTGCCGGGCTGGCCATTGCGATGGTCGCCGCGCCGGCAGCGGCCGGCGGGGCGGGCGTGGTGCCAGGCCTGGTAGGCTGGCCGACCAGGGCGCAGGCCATGCGCTCCATTTCCGGGTGGGCCACCATGGCCGTTGCCACAAAGCGCAGCGTGGCGCCGGTGATGTCGGCCGTCACCGTCTTGATCGCCCGGTCGATCGCGGTGCAGGCCTGCAGGTTGGTGGCGCCGCCGCCATAGCGATTGGCCACGAGCGTGGCATAGCTATCGAACGCACGCTTGTCGGCAAAGCCGTGGGCCGGGCTGATATAGCCACGAATGGCCTTGTCGGCCGCCGCAAACACGCCCTGGTGCACGATCATCATGCGCGAAAAGCTGGTTTCCACATCCATGCCGTGGCTCTTGCAGCGCAGCGACACGGTCATCATCATCGTTTGGAACTGATGAAACAGCGCGGCTTCGAACGTCGGGCTATCGAGGCACGACGCCGGTGGCGAGATCGGCGGCGGCGCGACGGCCTGGGCCAGCGGGGCATGGCACAGCGCGACCAGCATCACGCCTCGGGTCGCCAGGGCAAAGGGCACGCGTCGCATCATTTGGCCACTCCGCAAGACGTGATCGGAACCGCCATCAGCGCATCGAAATGGCGCACCAGCGCCTGTTTCGCCTGAAAGGCAGCGTCGGCTATCGGCTTGTAATCGCGTGCTTCCTTGGCCAGTGCGTTGCGCATGTCGGCATCGCCTGCGGCCATCGCGTCATAGCGGGCCTGGATCGATTGCAGGTAGGCGATGGCCTTGCCGTTGTTGGCCTCGGCCGCTTCGCCGGCCGGGCGATAGGTTTGCGCGTGGAAGGCGTTGCGTTTCTCGGCACTGCAAAAACGGGCGGGCAGGACGACCGCCGGCACCGTTTCCAGATGAGGCCGATCGGCTGAAATGTCCTGCGGTGCCGGGGCGGCAGCCTGGGCTGCAGCAGAGACGGCTGCGGCCGGTGCCGTGGAGGTTTCCCGCGCCGCGGCCAGGCTGGCTGCCGCAGTTTCGTTGGGCCCGGCCTGCGCGGTGGCAGCGACCGCAGCGGTTGTGGCAACAGCGGTTGTGGCTGTTGCGGGCGGCATGGTGATCGCGGCCGGCGCAGCGG
>NZ_APCQ01000848.1:0-7198 GCF_000410615.1 Novosphingobium sp. B-7
GGCGCTCGATGCTGCGGGGCGGTTCGGCGCCGAGCGCGGGCGCGATTTCGTCAGCGACTGGCTGGGCGTGGCGGCGGACGAGGCGATGCATTTCAGCCTGCTGGCCCGGCGCCTGCGCGCCCTGGGTAGCCATTACGGCGCGATGCCGGCGCACGACGGGCTGTGGGATGCCGCGCGCGAAACCGCGCACGATGTTGCCGCCCGCCTCGCCGTGGTGCCCATGGTGCTGGAGGCGCGCGGTCTCGATGTCACGCCGCAAACCATTGCGCGGTTCGTGGCGGCAGATGACCACACCACCGCGCGCATCCTGCAGCGAATCGTTGACGACGAAGTGCGCCACGTTCGCTTCGGCACAAGCCATTTCGCCAAACTGTGCGAAGAGCGTGGTAAACCGGCACCGCAACTTTGGAAAACCCTGGTCGCGCAGCACTTCCGTGGCAGCGTTAAGCCACCGTTCAACGACTCGGCGCGTCGTTCAGCCGGTCTGTCGTGCGAAATGATGGCGGCTCTTGCGTGATGGGGGCAGCCGCCGCTACCCCTCCGGCACGAGATCGGCGGGGGGTATCCACCAATCTCTGAACAAAGCTTGGCCAGCGATGTGGTTCCTGCCGCAGTCTGACAAAGTCGCGTTCGCTGGGGGTCAGCACGGAACGGATGCCGCTGGCGCAGGGCCCGATTGGCCCAACGTCGGTGTGTGTCTGCCGAAAAGAGGTTGTACGGGTCGCAATGAAAAAAGCTTTTTCTACCGGTCTGGCTGCCATTGGCACCATGCTCGCCTTGGGCCTCGCCACGCCGGTTCTCGCCAACAGCGCCGCTTCTGCCGATATCACCGCCCCGCTGCGTAATGCCGAAGCCGCCAAGGCCGGGATGACCGCGCCGGCCGGCGATGAAGAATTCTCCAAGCTTTTCGCCAGCTGGGAAGCACTCGATGGCGGCAAGGGTAGCTCGGCCCAGGCGCCGCTGGTACGCACCGCTTCGGTTTCCATCCCCACTCTGATGCCGATCACCAGCAGCCGCCCGATGAGCAGCGGCTTTGGTCTGCGCAATCACCCCATCTACGGCGGCCTGCGTGCGCACAAGGGCGTCGATCTGCCCGCGCCGACCGGCACGCCGATCCGCGCCAGCGCCGATGGCGTGGTGGGCAAGGCCGAACGCTTCGGCGGCTACGGCCTCTATGTTCAGCTTGAGCACGGCGGCAATCTCGAAACCCGCTATGGCCACATGTCGCGCATCGCCGTTGCCGAAGGGCAGCATGTGCACAAGGGTGACGTGATCGGCTATGTCGGTTCCACCGGCCATTCGACTGGCCCGCACCTGCACTATGAAGTGCGCGTGGCTGGTAACGCGGTCAATCCGCTGCCCTACATGCAGCGCGATGCCAACCTGGCCCAGCTGGCCAGCGCCGCTGATTCCTCGCAGATCCGCGCTTTCAACGCCACCGACGCCGAGGGTGAAGGCGACGAATAAGGCGCCAGTTTCTGGAATAACGCATCGGAGAGGATGCGGAAAAAGGCGGCCCGCAACGGCCGCCTTTTTCTATCGGCGCCGGCGGGCAGATCGCGGCTGGGGCCTGCAAAAAGGGCCGCGCAGCATGGCTATGCTGCGCGGCCCTTTTTGCTTAAGCCTGTCGTGTGGCGGTCAGCCCACCAGCTTCTTGATCACGGCGCGCACATCGTCGGCCAGATCGGGGCGTTCCAGGGCCAGGGCGATCGTCGCCTCGACAAACCCGGCCTTGCTGCCGCAGTCGAAGCGGCGCCCGGCAAAGGTCACCGCGTGGAACGGTTGCGTGCCGATCATGCGGGCCATCGCATCGGTCAGCTGGATTTCGCCGCCAGCGCCCTTTTCCTGGTTTTCCAGCGTGCGCATCACTTCGGGTTGCAGGATATAGCGGCCCGAGATGATGAGGTTCGACGGGGCTTCTTCACGCTTTGGCTTTTCAACCAGGCCGGTCACTTCGGTCAGCGAGTCAGACTTGCGCGCGCCCGGCGCAATCACGCCATAGCTCGATACTTCCTCTTCCGGCACTTCCAGCACCGAAATCAGGTTGCCGCCCACTTCGTTGTAGGCTTCGACCATCTGCTTCATGCAGCCGGGTGCGCCCACCATCAGTTCGTCGGGCAGGAAGATGGCAAAGGGTTCATCGCCCACCACTTCGCGGGCGCACCACACGGCGTGGCCCAGGCCCATCGCCACCTGCTGGCGCACGGTGACCAGATTGCCCGGCTTGATGCGGGTATCGTCCAGCACCGACAGGTCCTTGCCCCGGCTGGTCATGGTGGTTTCCAGCTCGAATGCGGTGTCGAAATGCTCGACAATTGCGGTCTTGCTGCGCCCGGTCACGAAGATCAGCTCTTCGATGCCCGCTTCGCGCGCTTCGTCCACGGCATACTGGATCAGCGGGCGATCGACGATCGGCAGCATCTCCTTGGGAATGGCCTTGGTGGCGGGCAGGAAGCGGGTGCCGAGACCGGCAACGGGAAAGACGGCCTTGCGGATCGGCTTGTGGCGGCTTGCGGTGGTTTCGCTCATGTCGGTGTTTGTCCCATTGTCCGGTTACACGATAGTTAAGCAGCCTCCTTTTGTGATGACAAGTTCTCCGCAGGCCGGAACGTGCAAAAAATGCTGCAATGCAATATTGGCGCCGTGCCGTCTCTTTGCTGCCCTCCAGCCAGCCCGCAACCTTGCCCCTTGCCCTGTCCGGCAAACCGGCTAAACCGCCGCGATGGACAAGATCATCATTCGCGGCGGCAAGCGTCTTTCTGGCACGGTTCCTGTTTCCGGGGCGAAGAATGCGGCGCTCACGCTGCTGCCCTGCGCGCTGCTCACCGATGAAGCGGTAACGCTGCGCAATCTGCCCCGCCTGGCGGATATCGACGGCTTCCAGCACCTGATGAACCAGTTCGGTGCGTCTACCGCAATTGCTGGCGGCCGGCCCGAGGATTTCGGCCGGGTGATGACGCTGCAGGCCACCCGCCTCACGTCGACCGTCGCGCCCTATGACCTGGTGCGCAAGATGCGCGCCTCGATCCTGGTGCTGGGGCCGCTGCTGGCCCGCGCTGGCGAAGCCACCGTGTCACTGCCTGGTGGTTGCGCCATCGGCAACCGGCCGATCGATCTGCATCTCAAGGCGCTCGAGGCGTTTGGTGCCCATATCGAACTGGCCGCGGGCTATGTCCGCGCGATCGCGCCCGATGGCGGGCTGCCGGGCGGGCGCTACAGCTTCCCGGTGGTGTCAGTCGGCGCCACGGAAAACGCGCTGATGGCGGCGGTTCTGGCCAAGGGTAAATCGACGCTGCACAATGCTGCGCGCGAACCTGAAATCGTTGACCTGTGCAACCTGCTGGTCGCCATGGGCGCCGAGATCGAGGGCATCGGCACGTCAGACCTGACGATCCACGGCGTCGCGCGCCTGCACGGCGCCACCTACATGGTCATGCCCGATCGTATCGAGGCCGGCTCCTATGCCTGTGCGGCGGCGATCACCGGCGGCGAAGTGACGCTGCAGGGCGCGCGGATCGAGGACATGGAAACCACCGTCCAGGCGCTGCGCGATGCAGGCGTTTCGGTGGAGCCGGTGCGCGGCGGCCTGCACATCGCCGCTGATGGTGATCTGCGGCCCGTGACCATTTCCACCGCGCCCTATCCCGGCTTTGCCACCGACATGCAGGCCCAGCTGATGGCCATGCTCTGCCTCGCCAAGGGCTCCAGCATGCTGACCGAAACCATCTTCGAAAACCGCTACATGCACGTGCCCGAGTTGAACCGCATGGGTGCGCGTATCGAAACCTCGGGCCGCACGGCCGTGGTCCATGGCGTGGACAAGCTGTCGGGCGCCGAAGTCATGGCCACCGACCTGCGCGCATCGATGAGCCTGGTGATCGCCGGGCTCGCCGCCGAGGGCGAAACCCAGGTGCACCGCCTCTACCACCTTGATCGCGGGTACGAGCGGCTTGAGGAAAAGCTCGCCCTGCTCGGCGCCGATGTGGAGCGCGTTGGCAGCGACTGAGCGCGCACCTGATCCAGCTCAGTAATAAAGGGGCCGCGCGGATCTGCCGCGCGGCCCCTTTTTTGTGTCCCTATCGTGGGGTTCAGGCGGCTTCGGCGGACTCGCCCTTGGCTGGGCGCTCGCTCGGCTCGCGGCGCTTGCGGCCCAGGATCAGGCCGCCCAGGCCCAGGGCGAGCAGGGCCAGCATGCCCGGTTCGGGCACATCGGTGCCACCCGTGCTGCTGCTGCTCGACGTGGACGACGAGGGAACCTGCGGATCGCTCGGCACGACATAGCCACCGCTATAGGTGCCGATGTGCATTTCCCCATCCTGGGTCAGGCTGCCGAACACCGCCGAACCCTGGATATAGTTGTAGGTGTGGGCGGCGGCCTTGGGCGCCAGCACCGATCCGCCCCAGGCGGTGGTCAGCGTCAGGTCCGTGGCATCGGCAAAGTTCCAGATCACGTGCTGGCCCAGGTTTGCCGTGCCGCCCAGGAAGTTGTCGTTCAGGTTGATCGTGCTGCCCGAAACGTTGACGATCACCGTATCGGCGCCATTGGTGTTGAACTGGATTTCGCCGATAGAATTGAGATCGGCCGCGGTGATCGAGAACACCGCCACGCCGCTGGCATTGGGCTGGGCATTGAACGTGCCGCGGTTGCCGCTGATCGCCAGGGTGCTGTTCGCGGTCTGCTGCGACAACTGATACGACAGCCCGGTCATGCTGGTCGACATCAGGCTGCCGTCCTGCTGCAGATTGCTGACAAATGCCGGATTGGTCGTGCCCAGGTTGGATTGCACGATGTTGGAATTGACGTTGGTGTTGTCGATCGATCCGCCCACCTGCACCGTCTGCGTGCCGCCATTGAGGTTGAACCCGCTCGACACGCTGCCGCCCACGATTGCGCCCGAACCGTTGTTGAGGTTCTTGATCCCGCCGTTCACGTCACCCACCACGACCAGGCCCGGCCCGGTATAGCTCGATGCCGGCAGCGTGGAGATCAGGTAGTTCGATGAATTGCCGGTGAGGTTGCCACCAACGAACGTGCGCCCTTCCACTTCGGATGAGGACGTCAGGTTGCCCAGCACGATCAGGTTGTAGACCTTGAGCGCGTCGATCCCCACCGGGGTGGACGCGGCCATGGCATTGCAAGGCAGGGCCAGCGCGGCCAGAGTGGCAAGGGCAGCGGTCATCCGGGGGCGGGCGGGCATGACGAATCGATTTCCTGTGGAATGCGCGCCGGCATAGACGCGCGCGTTCCTCCTGCCCGCTTTGCGCCGTAACGCAACCGCGATTTGCCCATCGTGCCCTTGTGGCACAATGATTTGACAATCGTTAACGATCGAACGGGCTTGGAGGCGCCCGGGCGGAGCGATCGCCCGCCTTCAGCGCGGATCCACGGTTAACCCGATGCGCGTGCGCTCAGGATATCGACCTGGGCACGGATCGGGCCGATGTCATACCCGCCCGCTGCTGCCTTGGCAGCGATCTCGAACGGGTTGGCGCCATTGGCGGCCTGGGCCAGCGCCCACAGCAGCGTCGATCGCGTGCCCGACCGGCAATAGGCCAGCACCGGCGCATCGCCCGCCTGGCGCAGTGCCTGCTGAAAGGCGTCTACCTGGGGCATCGAAAAGCCGGCATGGGTTACCGGAATGGCGACGTAGGCAATGCCGGCATCCTGCGCCGCGGCGGCGATTTCCGCGCCCGGCGTCTGGTCGTCGGATTCGCCCTCGGGCCGGTTGTTGATGATCAGTGTCACGCCCAGTTCCTTGGCCAGGGCCACGTCTTCCACGGTAATCTGCGGGCTGGCCAGGAACTGGCCGTCGATCTGGCGAAACTGGGACATGACAAACCCTTGTTGACGGGAGTGAATTGGCGAGAGTGAAGGAGCAGATGTCGCGGATCAGGCCTTGGCGAGCGCTACGCTGCGCTTGCGCCGGCCGGCGATGTTGAGCAGTTCTACAAAGACCGAAAAGCCCATCGCGGCATAGATATAGCCCTTGGGAATGTGCACGCCAAAGCCATCGGCCAGCAGCACGAGCCCGATCATCACCAGGAACGCCAGGGCCAGCATGACGAGCGAGGGATTGCGCTCGATGAAGCGGGCCAGCGGATCGGCGGCCAGCATCATCAGCGATACGGTGGTAACCACGGCGGCGATCATGATCGCGATCTGATCGGTCATGCCCACGGCGGTGAGGATCGAATCGATCGAAAATACCAGATCGAGCGCGATGATCTGCGCAATCGTCGCCCCGAAATTCGCCACCACGGCTTGCCCGGCGCCTTTGGCTTCATGGCCCTTGTGGTCGAGCATTTCGCCACTGGGTTCGGGATCGAGCGTGTGGTGGATTTCCTTGGTTGCCTTCCACAGCAGGAACAGCCCGCCCGCTACCAGAATCAGGTCGCGGCCCGAAAATGCCGTTTCGAACGTGGGCTCGCCATGGGCGCCGGGTGCGCCGCGCAGGCCCAGGTCGAACAGTGGGGTCTGCAAGGTCACGATCCAGCCGATCAGCGACAGCAGCGCCAGCCGCAGAACCAGCGCCAGCGCCAGGCCGATGCGCCGCGCCCGCGCCTGCTGGTGGGCGGGCAACTTGTTCGAGAGAATCGCGATGAACACCAGGTTGTCGATGCCCAAGACGATTTCGAGCAGCACCAGGGTGAGAAACGCAACCCAGGCTTGCGGGTCGGAAAGAAGAGCGACAAGGTCCATGGCGCGCTTGTGCCGTATCGTTCAGCCCCCGGCAAGGCGTCAGGGGGCAGCAAAGCGCGGCACTTTTGTCACGAATTGTGGCTGCGAACGATATTTTGCGGTGGAATCACCTGCGCCCGTCGATTCCGTTCGCGCATCGGCTTTTTCTTCGTTATAGTCCTTGGCGCAATGGAGAGGGCCGGCCCTAAAGCCCGGCACGTTGTCCTTGTCGCGCCCCTGGTCTCCGCGTCCGGCCAGTGGCGCCAGGAAATTTGGGGCGGATTGTAAGGTTTATTGGGTTTTATGGGTTTTGACAGAGGGCGGCGTGGTCGCGGACGCGACAAGCGCGACGGTTTCGGCGACGACGGTTTCGATCCCTACGGCGGCGGTGGCGGTTTTGGCGGTGGCTACGATCGCGGCGGCTTCGGCGGCGGTGACCGTGGTGGCTTTGGCGGCGGCAATCGCGGCGGCGGCTTCGGCGGCGGCGACCGTGGTGGCTTCGGCGGCGGTGATCGCGGC
>NZ_APCQ01000842.1:0-7800 GCF_000410615.1 Novosphingobium sp. B-7
TTTTATTCCCGGTGTTCTCAGGAGTGGTGGTCATCGACGACCCGATCTCAAGCCTCGACGCCTCGGCGATCTACCAAGCCTTCTCGTTCCTGAAGAACAGGACGCAGGGTGCCAAGCAACTCTTCATCCTCACCCATAACTTCGAGTTTCTCAGACTAGTCATCAACTGGCTTCAGAACATTCCAGGACCCAGAGCGGAGAAGACCTTCACGATGGTCCTCTGCTCCGAAACGGAGGAAGGCCGTTCCGCACGCCTCGCGCCGCTCGACCGGTTACTCATCGATCACGCGACCGAATACCACTACCTGTTCAAGGTGCTGCACACCTTCAAGTCGGACGGGACGATCCTCGGCTGCTACCACGTCCCGAACATAGCCCGTAAGGTGCTTGAGACGTTCCTCGACTTCCACGTGCCCTCCAACCGGAGCCTGCACCGGAAGCTCGAGGAGACCGACTTCGACCCGCACAAGAAGACGGCGATCTACAAGTTCGCCAATGACCTCTCGCACCACACCGGCAAGTCGTTCGACCCAGCCCTCGTGGCGGAAACCCAGAAGAACACGATCTACCTGCTCGAGATGATCGAGGCGGTCGCACCACTCCACTACGGCGGCCTGAAGGCACTCGCGGAGGCTTAGACCCCGCGCGCCACCTTCGCCCGCTTGACGGCACCGGCGTTCATCCGACACACCAACCCGCCCGGATTTTGCAGGCAAAGACGCGGTTGGGAGCGCCGTGGACCATTTCGGCGATCGGCGACGTGTTGATCGGCAAGGGCACCACCGCAGCGAGCCGGGGTGGTAATCGGCGAGCCGTAGCTGAACGAACGTCCGCTTACGCCGATTGCCATCCGAACTCGGTCGGGCCGTAATCCTACCAGAACGTGTAAGTTTCGCTACCGATCTCCCGTCAGGCTAATCCGATTGCCAAGATGGCGGAAGGCGCGATCACGACAGGTGAGAAGGATGATCTGCATCCGCGTTGCCGCCTCCGTCAGGATTTCAGTCATGAGATCGAGGCGGGTATCGTCCGAATAGACCAGCGGGTCGTCCAGGATCAGCGATACTGGCATTCCCTGCTCGAGGAGCATGTCGGCAAAGGCGAGCCGCGTAAGGACTGCCAGCTGCTCCTGGGTGCCCCTGGAGAGATCGCCGCAACTCTCGCCCAAACCGCCCCGCGCAATCGACGCCAAGCCAAGGTCGTCGCCAAAGCCGGGATTCGCACCCGGCAGCAGCCGTTCGATGTGCCGGCGCGCACGCCGCGCCACCGGCCCGACGAATGTCCGTGACGTCTCGGCGCGCGCACTCTCCAACATGTCGCGAAGCAACTTCAGCGTTTCGGCTTCCTGCGTCACACGTGCCAGGTTGGTAGCTGCGGCATCAGCCTCCTCGCGCGCGACTGCGGCGCGGTCGGCCAGCCCCTTGCCGCCTTCCGCCTCGATCCGCGCCTCGAGCCCGGCAATCACCTTTTCCAGGTCGGTACGCTGGGCCCGGGCCACCTCGACCCGCTTGTCCAGCAGGCCGATCTGCCGTTCGATGGTAGCAACGTCATGCGCAGTCGCTGCGCGTTCGGCATCCTGCAGGTTGACGAGCGCTGCCGCCTCCTGCTGGCGCGCATCGCGCAAAGCGTCGTCAAGCGAGGCCACCTCGGGCCTGGCTTCCAAGGTGGCAAGCTGTGCCGCGGCGTTCAGCGCATCCCGCTCGGCGCCAGCTTCCTGCACCATCAATGGAGTATTGCGCGCCTCCACCTCGCGCAACTGCTCGGATGCCACTGCATCGACACCTTCCGCCCTTGCGAGCGCCGTATCCGCCTCACCTAACGCGATGGTCAGCGCCTCGACGTCTGGTTCCTCGCCACTCCCCTCCCCTTCCGCGCCTTCCTGCAATTCGACGATGAAAAGCTTCAGGGCCGACGCGCCCACCTCGATTCCGAGCAGCGTCACGGCAGGCGTGATCCCGATGATCCGCGCCTCGAGCGTGCGAAGGTTGGCGACCGCGTCTCGCGCGGCCTCGTTGCGAGCGCGAGCCGCAGTGACGCTCTCCACCCCGTGCTCGGCCAAGGCCGCGTTCAGATCATCGGTCGCATTGGCGAGCGCCGTCTCGGCGCCTTGCAGCCCGACCGGCGGACGGATGATCAGTTCGGCATCGCCCAGTTGGATGCGCGTCTCGCGAGACAACATCCGGTCTCCACGCTCCGCCGCAGATCCGTCGATCGTCAGGCCGCTGACATCACCGGCGAACTCGATCCGCGTCGCACCGGCATCCACGGCCGCCCGCGCCTTGTCCACGGCACGTTCACGTTCTTCGAGGGCCTTGATGACGGTGGTGGGGATCACCGCAGTCGCGAGCTGTCGCGTCACTTCGTATTCGGCCTCCAGCGCAACCAGCTCGGCATATCGCCGTCGTGCCTCGCCGACTGCTACCCGGCGCTCGCGCTCGGCAGCCCGTATCCGAGCAGCGTCAAGTGCCGCGTGGGCGGTCCGCCCAGTGTCACGAGCACGGGTTAGCAGCTCACGGGCTGTCGTCGCTCGTTCCTGCGCGGCCGCCAACTCCCCGATCAGGCTGGATCGACTATCCCGTGCCTTGCTGAGCGCTGTAGCCGTGTCGCTGACAGCTTTGCGGGCGATTGCGAGGCGCGATGCGAGATCCTCAAGTGCCCTGACACGGTCGACAAGGCGGCCCTGCTCAGCGCGGCGTGTGTCGAGCAGCTGAGCGGCAGAGCGCGCCACGTCAAGCTGGCCTACCAGCGCCCGACGCTGCTCAGCATCGGTTGTATCGGCAAGATCGCGGTCGAGCAGCTTCAGCCGCGCCCGTGCGGCCTCGAGGTCGGAAAAGCCCTGCTCTAGGGCGGCAAGCCGAGTGGCCGCCTCGCTCGCGGCGCGCTGCGCGGCGTCATGCTCGTCGCGGGCCGCAGTCTGGCGACCAGTCAGCCGACCGCTGTTGGTCCAGTATTCCGCGTACTGACTGTCGATGCGGGGGCGAACACGCTGGTAGGCAACACCGCCCATGATCGTGCCGACCTCAGCTTCCAGGGTAGCGCGAACGCTGTCGCGCACGATCTCGCCTGGCGCAGTCACTTCAAGCGCCTGCGCCTGCCCGACCCACAACAGACCGAGTGCGCCGTGGGCGGCCGCGTCGCCGCCCTGGCTGGTGTCGCGACGCGCGCCGAGCAGTGCTTGCAGCTGCGCCTCGGCATCCTCGCCCTGCGCACGCCCGTTCGGTCCCCGAACCTCGACCGAAGCACTCTTCAGGAAGCGCTTGCTGACTTCCCACGCCTCGCCTTTCGCCTCGAAGCCGATCTCGATCTGCGGGGCGACGGCCTCGCCGTAAGGTGCATAGCTGCGCGCAAGCCGGTTGGCGGTGTTGTGCCGGATGAAGAAAGCGGCGCGCATCGCTTCCAGCAGCGTCGACTTGCCGGTCTCGTTGGGCTCTATGATGACGTTGAGCCCATCCGTCAGCCCGTCGAGCACGAAGGGGTCGCGGTATTTGCGGAAGTTTGAGAGCGCGATGCGCCGGATCCGAAGGCTCATGCCGCGTCCTGCCCACGCTGATGTTCCACGAACAGGCGCTCGAGCGCCCGCCTGGCAATGGCGCCGTCGCTGCCACCGGCCTCTATCATGCTCATCAGCTTGGCCGCGGCCGTGCCGATCATACCCTCGACCCGCAGGTCTGCCAGATCCTGTTCGCTCGGCCGACCGACGAGATCGTCGGCGGTGACCGTCAGATGGCGGAGGCGATGGCGCAGGTCATTGTCGAGGCGCGCAAGGATCGCGATACGATCGGATAAACTGACGATACCCGAGAGCGAGAGCTGCAGGAGGGTTGCCGATGGTTCGACCTGCGCAAGCAGCCGGTCGCACTCGGCGGCAAAGCCCTCCGCGTCGGCAACCGTCCACGAACGCATCAGCCACTGGAACCTGCCAGTACGGATTGGCGATACCGACGGCTCCGCCCCAGCCTCAAGCGTCACGAGCAGAGCGTAGCCCGGCTCATCCCGCTGGAAGCGATCGGTTTCGGGCGTGCCTGAGTACCAGGTGCGCGCATCGACCCGGAGGCTCCCGTGCCAGTCGCCAAGCGCAAGATAGTCGAGGTTGGAGCGCTGCGCGCGATCAGGCGCAATCTGGTTCTGCGCCTCGCCGCGCGACGAGAAGTCGCGGATCGAGCCGTGTGCCAGACCGATGCGCAAGCTCGCGCCTGGCGTCTCCATCGTGTCGAACAGCGCGGTCGGATCGTCGAGATTATGCCGGTGGGTCAGTGGTGCCGGTAGCAGCCACTGCCCGGGCTCCAGCTCGCATGGCACCGGCTCGGCGAGGATACGGACATTGGCGGCGCCTTTGGCGCGGACACGATCCCACAAGCCGCTGTTGCGGGCGAAGTCATGGTTGCCGGGCAGCAGCCACCAGGTACAGGCATAGCGCTGCATCCGTGACACCGCCTGCACGATCACGCGGTCTTCCGGTCCCTCAGTATCGAACACATCGCCAGCGACCAGCACATGCGCGACATCATGCTCCGCAGCTGCTTTGCCGATCGCGTCAATCGCATCGAACCGCGCCTCGCTAAGCGCAGCGCGCACGTCGCTGTCGAAGCGGCCATACGGCTTGCCGAGTTGCCAGTCGGCAGTGTGGATCAGGCGTAGCATGGAAACCTTCTGGCGGTGTGGGTTATGGCTGTCGAGCCGGACGTCCTGCCCCCTTCCCTACCCCGCCACCATGTAAAGTCAGCGGATCGCGACAACCTTGACCTCGACGGCATCGGCGATCTTCTTCCAGTTCTGGTCGCTGGTCCATGCGGGCAGACCGTCCCGTCGGGCAAGAGCCAGACAGAAACGGTCACCAAGGCTGAGTCCCGCCTCCGCTGTTGCCGCCCGCAACCGCCCGGCAATCTGCGCGAGTGCCTTGTCGGCCGGCACGACCGTCAGCGGCAATGGATCGAGCATCGCATCGACTTCGCGCTCGGGCATGCCGGCATGGACGAAGTGACTGACTACCTCGGCATAGTTAACGCTGCTCACCCGCGCCCCACCGATCTCAGCCGCGACCTTTGTCGCGCCGCGTTCGCCCTTGAGCATCGCGATGATCGCAGACGCGTCCAGCACCACGCTCATTCGCCGCTCTCTTCCCGACGTCGGGCAAGGAATGCGTCGACGGATGCGTCGGGATTACCGCCAGTGTACTGCTTGGCCAGAGCCTGGGCACGTGCCACAGCCTGACTTGCCGTCCGCAACACCACGCCGTCCTCCGTCTCATCAAGGTAGACCGCACCACCGCCACTCAGGCCAAGGCGCTTCCTCACGTCTGCCGGCAGGCTCATGCGCCCGTTAGGCGTAATGTTGATTTGCAAGGTCATGTTTGCACGCCAGCCCTGATGTACCACGTTGACGCAACATAGCTGACGCCCCCGCCGACGACAACAATGTCGATATTGCGTCTGTCCCTTATACTAATGTCACAGCTGGTACGTTGTGCCACGCCGCCACGATTCTGCCAAATACGCATTTTAGGAGGTACGGTTTGGGTATACCTCTGAAAGACCGGAGCGCGCCCGGTCTTTTTTCCGTCAAACGCGCTCTCAAAAAAGACTGGACATAACAAGACCGTTCATAAAGGACTGAAGCATGTTCGTCCGGGCTTATCTCCGCGCATCGACCGCTGAACAGGATGCGACCCGCGCTCGCGCAGCGCTGGATGCGTTCGCCGCCTCACATGGATTCCGTATCGCATCGCGCTATGTTGAACACGAGAGCGGCACTCGCCTCGCCCGGCCGGAGCTTTTTCGACTACTGGACGATTGCGGCCCCGGTGACGTGTTGCTGGTCGAGCAGGTCGACCGTCTATCGCGCCTCAGCTCGGCCGATTGGAGCAAGTTGCGATCGGAGATCGAGGCACGCCAGGTTCGGATCGTGTCTCTCGATCTGCCAACCTCCTGGAACCTGATCGCTACCCCCGACGACTTCACAGCTCGGATGTTCGCCGCGGTAAATGCAATGATGCTCGACGTCCTCGCCGCGGTCGCTCGCAAGGATTATGATGATCGTCGGCGCCGGCAAGCCGAAGGCGTCAGCCGAGCTCGAACCGCAGGCCTCTACAAAGGCCGCGTTGAGAACACTGCCCGCAACGCCGCGATCGCCCGGTCACTGAAGGATGGGCAGAGCTGGCGCGAGATCATGATCGGCACGGGCTGCAGTCGGACGTTGCTCGCTAAGATTGCTCGCCGCCTGAAGAACGAACGGTCGGGCGACGCCAGCGGCACTGATCCGTGCGCTGTCGAGGACATCGCCTGAGCGCCAGCAATTCGGGCTTCCCCTGCCCTTCCAACTCGCCAAGCCGCTGTGCCGTAGCGTCGACGCCGTCGTCAGGCGCGTTTTCCCAAGGCTTTAACAAAATTCCTTCTGGCTAACGATCCAACAGTCGTTACGGGCGTTATCAATATCGCTGAGCTGATTTCCCAGATACGGTAGACGGCGCAGCAGATGCTGCCTTTTGGCAGTATTTGGGAGGCGTCGGTTAACCATGATGGACAAGGAACTGCTTCGCGGTCTTGAGGAGCATCACCGAGTCATCCGGGTTGGCCTCACGTTAATTCAGAGTCACTGCGCAACCGACTGCGCGAACATTGCCGGTCTGGAAAAGGCTCGCTTAGATCTAACCCGCGCAAGCCGCGAAAGGTCGGCGTTTGTTAGCGACTGCATTATTCCGCGTTTACTGGAAACGGCAGACAGCGACGATCGTGCTGCGCTGTCGGATTTCCTTGTCGCCTTCACCTCTAAGAGGCTCATCTCAGACAAACACATCGAAAGGTGGACCGACGACAAGATCGCAGCCGACGTACCTGGCTACTGCGCGGCCGCTCGTACCATCTGGTCAATGATGGAGGAGCAAATGGAACGCGAAACTCGCGTGCTCGGAGCGCGCTTGCTGCGCAACTCCGAGCTATGCAGCGCGCGACGCTGAGCCTTTACCGTCGCCGCGACTGACGGCGGGGTTGTCTCAAGCGGAGGCGATAGGCGAGCGCCCATACTTTTCGAACAGCAGGTTCAGGGCTTCCGCCATGAGTTTGACTTGGTCGGTGTCGTGCTCGACAGCCAGCATCGCAAGCTGCTTACGAACCGCGGGATCGAAGTAACCGGCAATGTTCACCTTGCCGTTCCGGCGAGGGCCCGGCGCCGCCCGAACAGGCCCGTCCCCCTCCCCCGCCTCGACCGCCTCGGCCGGTCGAGCGATAGGCGACGGCGCTGGCGCAACCTTGCCGCCAATCTCTCCCAGCTTACCCAGACCTGCTGCGAAGCCAACCTTTCTAGTCATGCCGCCTCACCCTTCTTCTTACGCTGCGCAGGTGCACGTGTGCGAGTGTGCAGCTGTGCGACCACCCAGTCAAACAAGGCGGTCACCTCTGCGGCAGCTTTTCCGTTCGGCTCGACCTCCTGCGCTGCTTGGCCCGAAATCATACAGCGGCTGAAGGCGACGCGATCCCCAAACGACGGGTCCGCGACCTGAAGCCCGAACGACGAAGCGATCGTCTCGGCCGCCTCCTGGCCACCAGTGCCTTGGTGAGGCACGCTGTTGAGGACCGCGAACGCCGTTTTGCCAACCAGCTTCAACAGCTCGACTGTCTTCGCCATAGCCCTGAGATCCATGATCGTGGGCTGACACGGTACGAGGATCAGATCTGCCGCCTTTGCCGCCTCGAGAGCTGTGCTCTCGCTGTGCGGAGCCGTGTCGAGGATTACCACGTCGGCCCCCATCGACTTCGCTTCCTCGAGAACCTTTGTCAGCCTGGATGGCTCTGTTGCAAAAATCGT
>NZ_APCQ01000306.1:0-8622 GCF_000410615.1 Novosphingobium sp. B-7
GCCATGGGTGTCGCGCTGGATGGCGCGCCGGGGATCTGGGCACTGGCTGCCGACAGCGACGGGATCGATGGCAGCGATGATGCCGCCGGCGCTTTCGTCGCGCCCGATACGCTGGCCCGTGCTGGCGCGGCCGGCGCCAGCGCGGCCCAGGCCCTGGCCGGGCATGACAGCTACAGCTTCTTTGCCGCGATCGATGATCTGCTGATCACCGGCCCCAGCCACACCAACGTCAACGATATCCGCGCGGTGCTGGTCGCCTGATACGCGGGCGATCACGCTGCCCTATCGGACGTGTCATTGCATTTGTATGTATTGCTGACTAATTCACCAGGAGAGACTTGGCGCCAGACCGAGTCCGCACGCGCCATGTGACATGGCGGCAGAGGGTGGTGGATCGAGGCAGATGATCGAGCATTTTTCGACGCGCAGCCTGACCGGGACAGACAAGCTGAGCTATTGGCGCAGCCTGATGGCGCGCACCTATTCCGGCCTGTCCACCCAGCCGCTCAGCCCGCATTTCGAAGCGACCGTATCGCGTTGGCAGATGGGCGGGATCACCATGACGCGCCCGCGCGCCACGCCGGTTTCGGTGGAACGGCGCCTGATGGAAGCTGGGCATGCCGGCGGCCCGCGGCTCAAGCTGCACGTGTTCCGTTCGGGGCAGGGGCGCGTGGTGCATCGCCGCCGCGAGATGGACGTGCGCGCCGGCGACATGGTGCTGTGCGCCAGCGAAGAGGTCTATCGCTTTGACCTGCGCAACGATCACGAGTTGATCGTGGCCGAATTCGACCGCGCGGTGCTGGCCGATATGCCGGGCTGGGTGGACGATGCCGTGGCAACCTGCATCCCGCGCGAGGCGCCGTCGACCCGTCTGCTGCACGATTTCCTGCTGTCGCTGTGGCGTGAGTGCGAGGCTAGCCCACAGGGCCTGCCCGATGACGGCTATGACGGCGTGTTCTGCTCGCTGCTGCTCGCCAGCCTGCGTCCCGGCGGGGCGAGGGTGCAGCCCAGCCGCCACGGCCTGCTGGAACGCGCGCGGGCGATCGTGGCGGCGCGGCTGGCCGATCACACCCTGTCCCCGGCCACGATCGCTGCGGAAATGGGCGTGTCGCTGCGCCGCCTGCAGGCCGCTGCCGCTGGCCAAGGCGTGACGCTGGGCGGCTATATCAACGAACGCCGCCTGGCGCTGGCCGCGCAGAAGCTGACGCTGGAACCGCAGCGCAGCATTACCCAGATCGCGTTCGACTGCGGCTTTTCCGACAGTTCCTATTTCAGCCGGCGGTTCCAGGAACGCTTTGGCGAAACCCCGCGCCGCTATCGCGCCATGCATTGATCCGGCCTGCCGCCGTATAAAACAGCGGTCGTTGCCTCGTCGTTTTTGTCCATGCTTTTCGCGCGATCGTCCAAGATGGCGGCGGGACAGGGCGGTAGCTCCCATGGCGATAACACATCGCAAGGGAGTGCAGGATGCCGCAGGTTTTCACTCGATCGAGCCTGGTGGCCCTGGCCGTGGCCACCACCGTGCCCGGCCTGGCCCATGCCCAGGATGCCGCGCCGCCGGCTGATGCTGCGGCCGCCGCGCCGCAGGGGGGCATTCAGGAAATCGTCGTCACCGCGCAAAAGCGCGCGCAGAACGTCCAGAACGTGCCGATCGCGATTTCCGCGTTCACCGCCTCTTCGCTCAAGGAGCGCGCGGTGACCAGCGTGGCGTCGCTCTCGGCCCTGGCGCCCAACGTCAACCTCGATGGCGGCACGCCGTTTTCGGGTTCTTCGGCCGTACTGTCGGCCACGATCCGTGGCATCGGTTCGGATGACTTTGCGTTCAACATCGATCCGGGCGTGGGCATCTACCTCGACGGCGTCTATCTGGCGCGCACCGTGGGCGCCAACCAGGACCTGCCCGACGTGGAACGCGTGGAAGTGCTCAAGGGCCCACAGGGCACGCTGTTCGGGCGCAATACCATCGGCGGCGCGATCTCGATCGTCACGCACGAGCCGGGCAAGGAATTCAAGGGTTCGATCGACGCCACCACCGGCAGCTACAACCTCGTCAAGGTGCGCGGCACGGTGGACGTGCCGCTGGCGCCCTCGCTGTTTTCGTCGGTGACCTTTGCCGTCACCAACCGCGAGGGGTTCCTGAAGCGCATTCCCTATCCCGATCAGCGCGCCAGCAATTCCGACACGTTCCTGAACTTCAACCACGCCGATTATGCCAGCTCCAGCCGCGAAGGCGGCGACAATACCGCCTCGCTGCGCGGCAAGCTCAAGTGGGACAATGGCGGCGCGATCACGGCCACGCTCACCGGCGACTGGACGCGGCAGGACAGTTCCTCGCAGGCGAGCAAGCTTCTGGCCGCGCTCAACCTGCCTGGGCCATTTGCCGGCACTGACAACCTGCCCGGCACGGCGCTGTCGGCCTCGGGCAACACCGGCTTCCTGTTTTCCGGTCTCTACAACTTCTGCATCGGCTCAACCGCGCAGCAGATCGCCGCGCGCAATGCCCAGGCGCTGTGCGGCGCGCGCGGCACGCAGTTCGGCCGCCGGCTTTCCCCGCTGGCCAGCGTGAACGTGGATGGCGATCCCACCAACGATCGCCTGCCCTGGGATTCCCGCTTCGTCACCGCAGACCCCGACACCAGCTATGCCACCGGGCCCAGCTTCAACAAGCTGACGACCTGGGGCCTGGGCGCAACGGTGCAGGCGCAGGTGAGCGATGACCTGACGATCAAGTCCATCACCGCCTATCGCAACACGCACTGGCGCGCCGGGCTGGATGCCGATGGATCGCCGCTCTCGTTCCTCGAGCTGTCGTTCCAGCAGAACCAGTGGCAGTTCAGCCAGGAAGTGCAGATCCTGGGCAAGGCGCTCGACAAGAAGCTGAACTATGTGCTGGGCGGCTATTACTTCAAGGAAAAGGGCAGCCTGCACGATTATGTGACCTTTGACGAAGGCCTGGTGCAGGTGGATGGCCCCAACCGCTTCAACACCGAAAACTATGCGTTCTTTGGCCAGGTCGATTATCGCCCGGTAGAGATTCTGGGCATCACCGTGGGCGGCCGCTATACGCACGAAGCCAAGCAGTTCGAAGGCGGCCAGCAGGAGTTGAATGGCTTCAACTACAAGCTGTTCGGATGCAGCGATGCCAATGGCAATGTCACGCCGAACGGGCCGTTCCCGCTGGCGCCGGTCTCTTGCCAGAACGGCATCGGCTATCCCAACCCGGCCAATCCCGTGCAGGTCTATGCCCCTGGGGTAAACCGCAAGAACTTCAATAACTTCTCGCCCAAGGTCGGGGTGCAGCTCTATCCCGCCGAGCGCGTCATGGTCTATGGTTCGTGGTCCAAGGGCTACAAGACCGGCGGCTGGACCACGCGGTTGACCAACCCGCAGGGCAATGTGGCGCCCGGCTTTGGCCCGGAAAAGGCCACGACCTGGGAAGTGGGGGTGAAATCGACCCTGCTCGATCGCAAGCTGCAGCTGAACCTGGCCGCTTTCACCACCGACTATGAAGGGGTGCAGCTCAATATCCAGATCGGCACCTCGCCCACGATCGCCAACGCCGGGCGCGCGCGGATCAAGGGGGTTGAGGCCGAAATGGTGCTGGCGCCGGTTACCGGCCTGACCATCAATGGCTCGGTCGGCTATATCGATGCGCACTATACCCAGATCGATCCCGCCGCGCTGGTCAATGCCGGCACGATCCCGGGCATCCAGGCGGGCATCTATCTGGGCGCGCCGCTGCCCAAGACGGCCAACTGGAAGATCAACCTGTCGCCGCGCTATCAATTCAACCTGGCGAACGGGGGCAACGTGGTGGCGCTGGCCGACTGGACGCACACCACGCCGGTGTGGAATGACATTGCCCGCACCCTGCTGCTGCGCCGGCCCACGAACGACATGATCAACGCCAGCCTCACCTACAACACGCCCGGCGATCGCTGGTCGCTGACCGTGGGTGGCACCAATCTGACCGACACCCGCTATCTCGTCAGCGGCAATACCAACCTTTCGGCCGGCGCGATCTTTGGCAGCTATAACCGTCCGCGCGAATGGTATCTGCGCGCCGGCTTCAAGTTCTGATCGATCCACCCACTGGCGCCGGGCCGCTTCCTCCACGAAATCCCCCGGCCTGGCGCCTCTTTTCTGCCCTGTTACAGCCGTTTCACTGCAAGGATACGCCCCCATGCCCACTGCTGCCCATGCCGCTGTTTTCCGCCAGCCTGGCGCGCCGCCGGTGATCGAGCCGGTCGTGCTCGATGATCCGCGCGAAGACGAGGTGGTGGTGCGCCTGGTGGGCGTGGGGGTGTGCCACACCGACATGGTGCTGCGCGATGGGCACCTGCCGCTGCCGTTTCCGGTGGTGCTGGGGCACGAAGGCTCTGGCGTGGTCGAGCAGGTCGGTACGGCGGTGACCGGGTTGGCACCGGGCGATCATGTCGTGCTCAGCTTTGATTCGTGTGGCCACTGCCCCTCGTGCGACGATCATGCCCCGGCCTATTGCCACGACTGGTTTGCCTATAACTTTGGTGGCAGCCGCAGCGATGGCACCACGGCGCTGGCAACGCCCGAAGGCGCGGTGATCCACAGCCACGTGTTCGGGCAATCGTCGTTTGCCACCCATGCCATCGTGCATGCGCGCAATGCGGTAAAGGTCGATGCCGATCTGCCGCTCGATCTGCTTGGCCCGCTGGGCTGCGGCATCCAGACCGGGGCTGGCGCCGTGCTCAATGAATTGCGCCCGCGCCCCGGCGCCAGCGTAGCGGTGATCGGCACCGGCGCGGTCGGGCTTTCCGCGATCATGGCCTGCGGCATTGCCGGGGCGGGCGTGGTCGCGGCGGTGGATATCAACCCCGCGCGCATTGCCCTGGCGCAGGAACTGGGCGCCACCCATGGCTTTGACGCGCGCGCCGGCAGCCTGGCCGATCATGCCCGCAGCGCTGGCCTGGCGCAGGGGTTTGACTGCGTGATCGACACCACCGGCCGGCCCGACGTGGTCAACGCCGCGATGGCAGCGCTGGCCCCGCGCGGGCAGATGGCGCTGGTAGGGGCCTATGGCCCGGGTGACATCGCCGCCGACGCAACGTTCCTGATGAGCGGCGGGCGTGTGATCCGCGGCGTTGTCGAAGGCGGCGCCGATCCGCAGACGTTCATCCCCGAACTGCTGGCCCATTATCGCGCCGGGCGCTTTCCGTTCGATCGCTTGGTGCGCTTCTTCGCATTTGCCGACATTGCCGATGCCATCGCCCAGGGCGAGGCCGGCCATGTGGTCAAGCCCATCTTGCGCATTCCCTGAGCGCGTCCCACTATAGCTTCAACGGCAAAGGAAATCCCCCTATGGACAAGCAATTCAGCCTGTTGATCGATGGCCAGCTGGTGCCCGGCGCGGCCACGTTCGATGTGATCAACCCCGCGACGGAAACCGTGCTGGCCCAGGCGCCACGGGCTGACATGGCCCAGCTCGATGCTGCGGTCGCCGCCGCCAAGCGCGCGTTTCCCGCCTGGGCGGCGCGCAGCCAGGATGATCGCGCCGCGCTGCTCGATCAACTGGCTGAGGCGATCCACGCCCGGACGGAAGAGTTTGCCCAGCTGCTGACCGCCGAGCAGGGCAAGCCGCTGGACCAGGCACGTGGCGAGATGATGGCCACCTATTTCGTGCTCAAGGCCTTTGCCGGCATGCGCGTGACCGACAAGGTCTTGCGCGAAGAGGGCGGCAACACGGTGATCGAGCACCGCACCCCGCTGGGCGTGTGTGCCGCGATCACGCCGTGGAATTTCCCGGTGGTGCTGCTGGCCAACAAGCTGGGTCCGTGCCTGCTCACTGGCAATACCATGGTGGCCAAGCCTGCGCCCACGACCCCGCTCACCACGCTGCTGCTGGGCGAAGTGATCGCCCAGATCCTGCCGCCGGGCGTGGTCAACGTGATTGCCGATGTCAACGATCTGGGCGGCGCGCTGTCGACCCATGCCGACGTCGCCAAGGTTGCCTTCACCGGATCGACCGCCACCGGCAAGAAGGTCATGGCCTCGGCCGCAAGCGGCGTGAAGCGCGTGACGCTGGAGCTGGGCGGCAACGATGCCGCGATCGTGCTGGATGACATGCCGGCCAAGCTGGCCGCCGAAAAGGTCTATCAGGGCGCCATGGTCAATGCCGGCCAGGTCTGCGTGGCGATCAAGCGCGCCTATGTGCACGAAACCGTCTATGACGAATTCCTGGAAGAGATCACCCGCCTGGCGCAGGATGCCGTGGTGGACGAAGGCACCCGCCAGGGCGTCACGATCGGCCCGGTGCAGAACAAGATGCAGTTCGACAAGGTTTCCGCCCTGCTGGCCGATGCGCGCGAACGCGGCACCGTGCTGGCCGGCGGCGCGCCGCTCGATCGGCCGGGCTACTTCATCGCGCCGACCATCGTCGCCGATCTTGATGACGATGCGCCGCTGGTGCGCGAAGAGCAGTTCGGCCCCGTGCTTCCGGTGCTCAAGTTCTCTGACGTGGACGATGTGATCGCCCGCGCCAACGACAGCGATTATGGCCTGGGCGGCACCGTCTGGGGCAAGGACGTGGCCCGCGCGATGGACGTGGCGCGGCGGATCGATACCGGCACGGTATGGGTCAACCAGCACTTGGCGATCGACCCCGCCATCCCGTTCCGCGGGGTCAAGCAATCGGGGCTGGGCGGTGAACTGGGCGAGGCCGGCCTGCTCGAATATACCCAGGCGCACATCATCAACGCGGTCAGCCTGCCGGCCTGACGCCGCACGGCAATTTTGTAACAAGTTGTATGGCCATGCCGCAGTCCCACGGGCTGCAGCATGGCCTTTCTTCTGCGGCATCGTCTTGATACAGAATACTATTTCATCCCTATTGGATGTGCCCGTCGCTGTTGATGTTTCACTGTGTCAGTAAAGATTGCAGGCCTGTAGCCCGGCGAAATTGCGGTGATACAACTGCGCGCTAGACCCCGTGGCCATGAACCGCCCGGCGTTGCCCCAAATACCTGCACTGCCTGTTGATCCTGTTGCCCCATCACCGCGTGCCCCGGCGCCATCGCGGTGGGAGCGCCTGATGAGCCGCCCGGTGCCGTTGTGGGCATTGGGGCTGACCCTGGCGCTGGGCGCGCTGGTGCTGCTGGGCTTCGGGTTCGTGCTGCTGGCGCCGCGCCGCCATGGCGCGCTGGGCGAACTGGCGGTGCAGGTGGCCAGCATACCCGATACCGTGGGGCGCGCCGCGGGCGCCTTGCTGCCCTATCACCCCACGATCGGCCAACCCTATGAGCCGCTGCCCGGCGGCCTGTGGCGCCGGCCCGGCTTTGTCGATCCCGGCTATATCCTGCTGACCGTGTTCGATACCGCGCGGCGGCGCTGGGTGGTGCAGCTGTTGCGGCTGCGCGATGGCCAGGTGGTGCGCACCTATGCCCCGGATATCGCCGCGATCCTGGCGCATTCCACGTTCCGCTCGGCGCTGATCGATCTGGCGCGGGACAAGACCAACCAGCGCTTCATGGCAATGCATCCCATGCTGATGCCCGATGGCGGGCTGATCGTGCACGATACATCGCCCCTGGTGCGGATCGATGCCTGCGGCCGGCCGGAATGGATGATCGACGGCATCTTCCACCACTCGCTGGAACGTGCGCCAGATGGCACGCTGTGGGCATCCTATCGCCTGCCGCGCACCACGCGCCCCGGCCTTGGCCCGCAATTTGCCGACGAAGGTCTGATGCACCTGACCGCTGCGGGCAAGGTGCTCGGCCGCACTGCCGTGATCGACCTGCTCGATGCCAACAATATGGGCCAGCTCTGGCGCGGCCGCCCCTATTCGGATGATCCCATCCACCTCAACGATATTCAGCCGGTGCCGGGCGATGGCCCCTATTGGCGCTCGGGCGATCTGCTGATCAGCCTGCGCAACCTGTCGCTGTTGCTGCTCTATCGCCCATCCACCGGCAAGGTGGTGTGGAGCCGCGGCCTGCCCTGGCGGTTTCAGCACGATGTCAGCGTGCTCGATGATCACCGCATCTCGGTGTTCGACAACCACTGGCGCTTTGCCTGGGACCAGCCCGAACAGGCCGAACCCGACGGCACCAACCGCATGCTGGTCTATGATTTCGCCACCGACCAGGTGAGCGAACCGCTGGCCCGCGCCTTTCGCGATTTGAACATCCACACCCGCGCGCAGGGCCGTGCCACGCCACTGCCCGGCGGCGACACCATGGTGGAAGAGACCGAGCTGGGCCGCGTCGTGCGCCTGGCCGCCGATGGCACCGTGCGCTGGAACTTCATCAGCGCCGACGCTGACCGCAACCGGTTCGAGCTGCGCTGGACCCGTTACATCGATCCCGTCGCCGACAAGATCGGCATCCAAGCTGCGGAGAATGCCCGATGCGAATGACCGTTCTGCCGATCGCCCCCGCGTCGCGCCTGCTGTTGCCGGCGATCCTGTTGCTGGCCGCCACCGCCGATCCCGCGCAGGCCTATGTCGGGCCGGGGCTGGGCCTGGGCGCGGCCTCTACGGCACTGGGCGTGGTCGGGGCGATCCTGCTCGGGCTGCTGGCCTTCGTGTGGTACCCGGTCAAGCGGCTGATCCGCCTGGCGCGCAAGGCCGCGCGCGGTGGTGGAGCTGGC
>NZ_KE148314.1:0-1031 GCF_000410615.1 Novosphingobium sp. B-7
AATCGCGCTCTGGTCGCGATCGGGCTGGATCAACGCGTTCTTGTCGGTCATCTTGGACCAGACCTTGGCGCAGGACGGCGCCAAGATCGAGAGGAAAATGCCCCGCGATGCCCCTTATGCCAGCCCCCCGCCACTCTGCCCTGCTGCCTGCCCTGATGACCCTGGCCATGCTTGCCGCCTGCAACCGCCAGCCGGCAACGCCCGCCCCGGCCAGCCAGGCCGCGCCGCCTGACACGACCACGACCACGGCCAGCGCCACCACCAGCCACGCCAGCGCCCAGGCAACGCAATCCTCAACCGCCGGGCATGCGGTGAAGGAAAGCACCGATGCCTATGAATTCAGCTATTCCTGGCCTGCCGCGGCCGATGCCCAGCCCGCCCTGCGTGCCCGGCTGGCAGCAGACGAGGCCAAGCAGCGCGCCACGCTCAAGCACGATGCCGAGCAGGGGCAGAAGGAAGCGGCGCGCGACAAATATCCGTTCCATGCCTTTGGCCATTGGCAGGAATGGCAGGTTGTCGCCGACTTGCCCGATTGGCTCAGCCTGTCGAGCCTGGTCGGCAACGACAGCGGCGGCGCCCATCCCAACTATGGCTATGCCGCGATCCTGTGGGACAAGCGCGCCGGCCAGGCCCGCAATGCGCTAGACCTGTTCACCGCCCGCGCCGCGCTCACCGGCGCGATCCACGCCGATTTCTGCAAGGCACTGGACGCGCAACGCGCCAAGAAGCGCGGCGGCCATGCCAGCCTGGGCGGCGACAGTGGCTTTGACGCCTGCGTCGATCCCTTGGCGCAGACGGTGATCCTGGGCTCGCGCGGCAAGAAGGCGTTCGACCGCATCGGCTTCCTGATCGCGCCCTATGAAGCCGGGCCTTATGCCGAGGGATCGTATGAAGTGACGCTGCCGGTCACGCCGGCGGTGCTGGCGGCCGTGAAGCCGGAATGGCGCGGGGCGTTTGCTGTGCAATAGGCCAGTACTGGCGGTCGCAGTGAGCGTATTCGCAGAAAAGATAGCTGGACCCCGGATCAAGTC
>NZ_KE148314.1:1119-12240 GCF_000410615.1 Novosphingobium sp. B-7
TGTGTTACGCCTACCATCTCGCGCAACCGCAACCCAATCCTTCCTGGAAACCCACACGAAGCCACGAAGGCACGAAGCAGGCATTTCGCTTCGTGCCTTCGTGTGAAAATATCCTTCTAGCCGGAAGGTCCACGACGCTACCCCTCTCCCACGATCCAACCTCGCAATTTCGCGCGCGCCCCGCTATATCGTGGCGATGACCGAATATGTGACCGTAGACGACACCGAAACCGTCCTGCGCGACGGAACGATCAAGCTCCATGGGCCCGCCGGGTTCGAGGGCATGCGCAAGGCCGGGCGCCTGGCGGCCGCAATCCTTGATGCCGTGGCGCCGCTGGTGCAGCCCGGCGTGACCACTGCCGCCATCGACGATGTCGTGCGGCAGATGACGCTCGACGCCGGCGCGGTGCCGGCGACGCTGGGCTATCGCGGCTATGCGCATTCGTGCTGCATCTCGATAAACCATGTGGTGTGCCACGGCATTCCGTCGGACAAGACCTTCAAGGACGGCGACATCGTCAATATCGACGTGACGCCGCTGCTCGATGGCTGGCACGGCGATACCAGCCGGATGTATCTGGTTGGTGACGTGCCGTTGAAGGCGCGCCGCCTGGTCGACGTGACGTACGAATGCCTGATGATCGGCATCGAGCAGGCCAAGCCCGGCGCGCGGCTGGGCGATATCGGCGCGGCGATCCAGGCCCATGCCGAAAAGCAGCGCTATGGCGTGGTGCGCGATTTCTGCGGGCACGGCCTGGGCCGCCTGTTCCACGATGCGCCCGAAGTGGTGCACGCCGCGCGCGCCGGCACCGGCCCGGTGCTCAAGCCCGGCATGTTCTTCACGATCGAGCCGATGATCAATCTGGGCAAGCCCGCCGTGAAAATCCTCGACGATGGCTGGACGGCCGTGACGCGCGACCGTTCGCTGTCTGCTCAGTTCGAACATTCGATCGGCATCACCGAAGACGGCTGCGAGATTTTCACCACCAGCCCCAAAGGCCTGCACAAGCCGCCCTACGCCGCCTGATCCGCTGCGCTGCACAGGCAGAGGCTGCCCAAAAAACAGGCAACCCCTGCCTTTTATTTAAGCATTTTTCCGTCGCATCTGCGCAACAACCCGCATGATTTTGCACAGGGTTGGGTTGCATTCTTTCTTTCCCCCTGAATTTCCCGCTTTCGCACCGGGCGGCAATGGCCTAGGGCACTGTGCTTAACAGTGGCACGATTCTTGTTAGGATCGGGTCTGCGGACACGAGGAACATGCGCCTGCCCACACTTGCGTGGTGCAGCGCGGCATCAGGTGCAGGGGTCAGGAACCGGTGAAGAAGATCGAAGCGATCATCAAACCCTTCAAGCTCGACGAAGTGAAGGAAGCGCTGCACGAAATCGGCGTTTCGGGCATCACCGTGACCGAAGCCAAGGGTTTCGGCCGCCAGAAGGGCCATACCGAGCTCTATCGCGGCGCGGAATACGTCGTCGATTTCCTGCCCAAGGTGAAGCTCGAGGTCGTCGTGGCCGACGCCCTGGTGGAGCGCGTGGTGGAAGCCGTGGCGGCTGCTGCACAGACCGGCCGCATCGGCGATGGCAAGATCTTCGTGATCCCCATCGAAAGCGCCCTGCGCATCCGCACCGGCGAACGCGACAACGACGCGATCTGAACGAATTTCGCCGCAGCGTGCGCCTGGTCTCCACCCTGGGTGGAGGGCAGACCGGCGGTGCGGCGGGTGAAGCGGGGGTGGCCTTGGGACGGGCGGCCTCCTTTTCCAACCACCCCTGAAGCCCGCGTCTTTATCCAGCGGGCAAACAGAAGGACCAGCGATGGCAAGTGCAAAGGACATCCTCGCCCGTATCAAGGAAGAGGAAATCGAGTGGGTTGATCTCCGCTTCACCGACCCCAAGGGCAAGTGGCAGCACCTCACCATGGTGTCGTCGGTCCTGGGCGAAGACGAACTGGAAGACGGCCTGATGTTCGACGGCTCGTCGATCGAAGGCTGGAAGGCCATCAACGAGTCGGACATGATCCTCAAGCCCGACCTCGACTCGGTCTATGTCGATCCGTTCTCGGCCACGCCGATGCTGATCATCAACTGCGACATCGTCGAACCGTCGACCGGCGAACTCTATTCGCGCGATCCGCGTTCGACCGCCAAGCGCGCCGAAGCGTTCCTCAAGTCGACCGGCATCGGTGATACCGTCTATGTCGGCCCGGAAGCGGAATTCTTCCTGTTCGACGACGTCAAGTTCTATGACGGCTATGACGGCAACGGCTTCAAGATCGACGACATCGAGCTGCCGACCAACTCGAACAAGGACTACGAAGCCGGCAACCTGGCGCACCGTCCGCGTGCCAAGGGTGGCTACTTCCCCGTCGCCCCGGTCGACAGCTGCGTCGACATCCGCGGCGAAATGGTTTCGACCATGCTCGAAATGGGCCTGCCCTGCGACAAGCACCACCACGAAGTGGCCGCCGCGCAGCACGAACTGGGCCTGACCTTCGGCACCCTGGTGCAGACGGCCGACCGCATGCAGATCTACAAGTACGTCGTGCAGCAGGTCGCGCAGGCCTATGGCAAGACGGCCACGTTCATGCCCAAGCCGATCATGAAGGACAACGGCTCGGGCATGCACACCCACATCTCGATCTGGGATTCGGGCAAGCCCCTGTTCGCTGGCAATGGCTATGCCGGCCTGTCGGACATGTGCCTGTACTTCATCGGTGGCGTGATCAAGCACGCCAAGGCGCTGAACGCGTTCACCAACCCCACCACCAACAGCTACAAGCGCCTGGTGCCGGGTTATGAAGCGCCGGTGCTGCTGGCCTATTCGGCCCGCAACCGTTCAGCCTCGTGCCGCATCCCCTATGGCGCCGGCGCCAAGGCCAAGCGCGTGGAATTCCGTTTCCCCGACGCGATGGCCAACCCCTACCTCGCCTATGCCGCGCTGCTGATGGCTGGCCTCGACGGGATCAAGAACAAGATCCACCCGGGCGAAGCCATGGACAAGAACCTCTACGATCTGCCGCCGGCCGAACTCGCCGCCGTGCCGACCGTGTGCGGTTCGCTGCGCGAAGCGCTGGACTCGCTGGCCGCTGACCACGACTTCCTGCTCGATGGCGGCGTGTTCACCAAGGACCAGATCGAAAGCTACATCGAACTCAAGTGGCCCGAAGTGTTCCGTTGGGAAACCACGCCTTCGGCCGTCGAATTCGACATGTACTACAGCTCGTAAGCGAGCTGGCCTTGCCGCAGCGATGCGGCAGGCACGAAAGACAGACGCCCGGACCCAAGCGGTCCGGGCGTTTTTCGTGTCCGCCATGCTGCATTGCGAAAGTTATCCACAGCCAGGATGAATGCAGGATAAACGGCCCGGCGCGAGCGGTGAAGCGTGGGAACCCCCGGTTCCAGAATCCGCCGCAAACCCTAAGGTGCAGGCCATGCTTCGCACCGCACTCACCGCCCTGGCCGCCTTCGCTTCGCTTGCTGCACTGCCGAACGTGGCCCATGCCCGGCTCCAGTGCGTGACCTATGCCCGCCAGGTTTCCGACGTGCAGCTTTCGGGCAATGCGCGCGATTGGTGGGGCAATGCTGCTGGCACTTATGCCCGCGGGCAAGAGCCCAAGGCCGGCGCCGTCCTCGCGTTCCGCGCTTCACACTCCATGCCCTATGGCCATGTCGCCGTGGTGAGCAAGGTGGTCGATGCCCGCCACGTGATGATCAACCACGCCAACTGGTCGCGCCCCGGCATGGTCGAACGCGGCGTGATGGCGGTTGACGTGTCGGCCGCTGGTGACTGGTCGGAAGTGCGCGTGTGGTACGGCCCGACCCAATCGCTCGGCATGCGCCCCTCGCCCGCCTTTGGCTTCATCTATCCCCACGGCGCACCGGCCAGCGCCGCCCCGGTTACCCAGACCGCCGCGATCGAACTGGCCATGGTGGACAAGGCGCAGGGCTGATCCCAACCCTACGCCGAAGCAACAAAGCCGCCCGTTTCGGGCGGTTTTTTGTTGGCCGGGGTGTTTGGGTTGGCGCGATCAGGAAGCGGGACCCCGGATCAAGTCCGGGGTGACTGTAAGTGTCTAGCGCCTATGTGAATTTCGTCACCCCGGACTTGATCCGGGGTGACGCTATTCTCCGCCAGCCACTGGCCCTTGGCACAGAAAAGCGCATGGTCTGCACTCCCCCTCCGACGGACCTGCGGTTCGCCACCTCCCCCACGGTGTAGGGAGGATCCTGGGTGTCAGATCGCCTGCTGCATGTGCTGGGCGGCGTTGCGGGCCAAAAGAGCGCAGGCCTGATCGGCCGGCAGCGCGGGCCAGAACAGGTGCCCTTGCACGAACTCGCACCCGGCGGCGTGGACCAGGCGGCGTTGCAGCTCGGTTTCCACCCCTTCGGCCACCACTTTCATGCGCAGGGTCTGCCCCAGCGCGACGATTGCCCCCAGGATCGATTGTGCATCGAGGTCGCTTTCGATGTTCTGCACGAACGAGCGATCGATCTTGATGCGGTCGAACTGGAACGAGCGCAGGTAGCTCAGCGAGGAATAGCCGATGCCGAAATCATCGAGCGCGATGCGGAAGCCCATGTCCTGAAGCGTCGTGAGCGTTTGCGCCACATGGTCGCTGCGATCGAGCATCACGCCCTCGGTCACTTCCAGGATCACCCGCTGCGGCGAGATGCCGGTTTCCTGCACCAACGCCGCGATCGTTTCGATAAAGCCCTGGGCCATGATCTGGATCGGCGAAAGATTGATCGAGATATCGGCGGCAGGCCAGTGCCGGCACTGCATGAACACACGGCGCAGCATCCAGGTGCCCAGCGGCACCATCAGCCCGGACTGTTCGGCAATCGGCACGAACACGCCCGGCCCGATATCGCCGCGCTCGGGGTGCGGCCAGCGCAACAGCGCCTC
Organism: Novosphingobium sp. B-7; assembly: GCF_000410615.1. Lineage (NCBI taxonomy): Bacteria > Pseudomonadati > Pseudomonadota > Alphaproteobacteria > Sphingomonadales > Sphingomonadaceae > Novosphingobium > Novosphingobium sp. B-7. The sequence continues at coordinate 6,028 of NZ_KE148314.1, forward strand.
GAACCCTTCGATCTGCCACGTGGCGAGATCGACGATCGGCTGGAAGTGCGCCTCCAGTTCGTCGTTGGCGATGGCGCGGCGCAGTTCCAGCTCCAGTTCGCGCGCCAGCCGCTCGGTGGCGTCCATACCGTTGGTATAGCAGCGATAGCGCGCGCGGCCGCCCTGCTTGGCCCGATAGAGCGCAATGTCGGCACGGCGCAGCAGTTCGGCGGCATCGTCGGTTTGCCCCGGCCCCCAGCTGATCCCGCATGAGCATGTCACGCCCAGGCTGTGCCCGGCGATGATGAACGGATCGGCCATCAGGCCCACGATCTGCCGCCCCAGCGCATTGGCCGCACCCAGCCCGCCGGTGGTGCGCCGCAGAACCACGAACTCGTCGCCGCCAAACCGTGCGATGAGATCAGTCTGCAGCAATCCGTCGCGCAGGCGCTGCGCCACCTGGGTGACCAGTTCGTCGCCCACATGGTGCCCCATCGTGTCGTTCACGGTCTTGAACGCATCGAGATCGATATAGCCCACGAACACGTCGCCCTGGCCGCCCGCCTGACGCTGGCGGTTGGCATCGGCCAGTTCCTCGCGCAGGCGTTCGGCAAAGTGCAGGCGATTGGCCAGGCCAGACATGGGATCATGCAGTGCGTTGTATTGCGCCTGGGCTTCGCTCAACTGCAGATGCTGCGTGGTGGCGCGCATACGCCGCACGATCATCACGCCACCGGCCAACACCGCCAGGAACAGGAAAATCCAGGTGGCGAGCAGCGGCGCCGTGCCACGCCAGATGGCTGGCCCGGGCAATTGCGGCGTCCACACGAAGAAGCCCACCCGCGTGCCATCGGCGCTGAAGCGCGGCAGGGAATTGACCGTGCTCAGCGGCGGCAGCGTGCGCACGAAGTGAAAATCGGGCAGCAGCAGATCGGCCGCCAGCGCGTGCAGCACGCGATCATCGACCAGGCGCAGCGAAACGAGATAGCGCGGCTCGGTCGTGAGCAAGGCATAGTTCCGATCGGGTACGATGGCCGCGGCGGTCAACAGCATCAGCCGGCCGTCATGCCAAACCAGCGACGACCCCCACCGTGAAAGCGGCGCGCCGCGCGCATCGAACGGCCACAGCGCCCCGCCCACGCGGCGAAACTGCGCCACCTGGCCATAGACGCGGCGGTTGCTGCGCGCCTGGGACAAAACCGATTCCACCTGCCAGCGCGCCTTGGCATAGGGATAGTCGGGCATCACCTGGCCATGCCGCCAGCCGCGCACCAGCGTGCCGTTGGGTTCGACCAGCATGGTCTCTTCGGCGCCCTGGTTGGTCCACGGGAACACGCCCAGTTCGCGGTCCATCCATGGCAGATCAGTGTGCCGCACGGCATGCTGGACCGAATCATCCCACACCAGTTGCCCGGTCTGGCCGATGATTACCGTACGCACCCGCGTATCGAGATAGCGCGCGACCATCTCGCGCTCATCCTTGCGGGTAAAGGCATCGGCCACATGGATGGAATGATTGAGCGCTGCCATTAGCGCGCCCGACAGGGCCAGCAGTGCCGCGAACGTGGCACCGACAATCCAGCCCGTGCGCTGTTCCTCGCTCAACCTCGTGTCCCCCGGCCCGTGGATCTGGCGCGTCACGCACCAACCACTTGGGAAGCGTGGAGGAATATTACCAATAAATGGTTAGCGCCCGCCCCAAGCCTACGGTGAATCGCCTATTCCCGACGATTTTCAAATTCGGGAACCAGCCCTTTGGTGCACCGTTTACCAGCCACACAAGGATGCCAATCCGCGCCACCGCCACAGGCGGGGCGCCACCCGTTCCAGGAGCCCCGCCATGCTTTTGACCATCGCTCTCGTTCTGCTCGTGCTCTGGGCGCTGGGCGTCTTCGCCTTCAAGGTGACCGCCGGCGTCATCCACATTCTGCTGGTGCTTGCCCTGATCATCGGTCTGGTGCAGCTGTTTACCGGCCGCCGAACCGTCTAACGGACGCGCGTTTCTGGTTTCACGCCGTGCACAACCGTTTGGTCGTGCACGGCGTGAAACCCTATCCATTCTGCACAATACCTCCGCTTGCCATCGCCGCCTACGCTCCCTAAAAGTTAGCTTACCTAACTTATTGATTGGAGAAGCGCGATGCGCGAACGCCTTCAGCACTATATCGATGGCCAATGGGTCAACAGCCAGGGCGGCCGCCGCCACGAGGTGATCAACCCGGCGACGGAAGAACCCTGTGCCGCGATCACGCTCGGCACTGCTGCAGACGTTAACGCTGCCGTGGCCGCTGCGCGCCGCGCCTTCAAGACCTTCAGCCGGACGACTCGCGAAGAGCGCCTTGCGCTGCTCGACCGCGTCGTTGCGGAATACAAGAAGCGCATTCCCGATCTGGCCCACGCCATGGCCGATGAAATGGGCGCGCCGTTGAGCTTTGCCAGCACGGCCCAGGTTGGTGCCGGCATGGGTGGCTTCATCGGGACCATCGCGGCCCTCAAGAACTTCCAGTTCGTGGAAGACAATGGCGCCTTCAAGGTGGCCCACGAGCCGATCGGCGTAGTCGGCCTGATCACCCCGTGGAACTGGCCGCTGAACCAGATCGCGCTCAAGGTGGCGCCCGCTCTGGCCGCCGGCAACACCATGGTGCTCAAGCCTTCGGAAGAATGCCCCACCTGCGCCGCCATTCTCGCTGAAATCATGGACGCCGCCGGCGTGCCGGCAGGTGTGTTCAACCTGGTTCAGGGCGATGGCCCCGGTGTGGGCACGGCGATCAGCAGCCATCCCGATATCGACATGGTCAGCTTTACCGGCTCTACCCGCGCCGGCATCATGGTGGCCAAGGCGGCGGCCGACACGGTCAAGCGCGTGCACCAGGAACTCGGTGGCAAGTCGCCCAACCTCGTGCTGCCCGATGCCGATTTTGCCAGCCAGCTGCCGGCGACCGCGTCTGGCCCGCTGGTCAATTCGGGGCAAAGCTGCATCTCCCCCACGCGCATCCTTGTCCCGCGTGAACGCCAGACCGAAGCTGCCGCGTTCGTCAAGGCAATGTATTCCGCCGCCAAGGTCGGCAATCCGCTGGAGGAAGGCAGCCACCTCGGCCCGGTGGTCAACAAGGCGCAGCACGACAAGATCCGCGACCTGATCCAGTCGGCGATCGACGAAGGCGCCACGCTGGAATGCGGCGGCCCTGACCTGCCGGCCGAGGTCAACCGTGGCTATTACATTGCGCCCACGCTGTTTTCCAATGTCACGCCGGATATGCGCATTGCCAAGGAAGAGATCTTTGGCCCGGTGGCCACGATCATCCCCTATGACAGCCTGGACGAGGCGATCGAGATCGCCAACGACACCAGCTATGGCCTTTCGGCCTGCATCACCGGCGATCCGGCCAAGGCGGCAGACGTGGTACCCGCCCTGCGCGCCGGCATGGTGGCGATCAACAACTGGGGCCCCACTCCCGGCGCCCCGTTCGGCGGATACAAGCAATCGGGCAATGGCCGTGAAGGCGGGCTCTATGGCCTGAAGGACTTCATGGAAATGAAAGCGATCAGCGGCTTGCCTGCGTGATCTGCATTCCGGCCAGAGCCACGCGTGATCGTGCGGCTCTGGCCATGCTGACAACCAGACGTGATATCAAGCGGTCGACTTGCGCAGCTCGCTACCCAGCCGGTCGATCGCCGCTTTCATCTGCTGCAAATCGCCCAAGGGCATGTCGAGCGCGGACAGCACATCGAGCGGCACGCATTCCACCTGGGCCACCACCTCTGCGCCGGCCGGGGCGAGCGCCACGCGAACCACGCGCTCATCCGCCGCGTCACGCCGGCGCACCACCAGCCCGGCAGCCTCCATCCGCTTGAGCAGCGGCGTGAGCGTGTTGGATTCCAGGAACAGGACTTCGCCCAGTTCGCCCACGGTGCGGTCTTCCGCCTGGGCCAGGGCCACCAGCACCAGATATTGCAGATAGGTCAGCCCGTGGGGCGCCAGCAGCTGCTTGTAGAGCCGGTTGAACGCCAGCTGCGCCGCATAGACCGAAAAACACAGCATATTGGCAAAGGGCTTGCCCGGCGTGCCCGGGGCCAAGGGTGGTCCGCCGGCCGCCATCTGCGCCGCCAGCTCGGCAGCCGCCTGGGGGCCGGAAAGCGCGGTATCGAGCGGGTCTGACGGGGTCTGTTCCATATCGACAAGATAAATCGCGTGCGATCAAATCGCAAGTGCTTGACCTTTCCGCGCGACTCACCTATTTAGATCGCACACGATTTAATCGTTTTCGATATTAAACCGCGAAAGGAACTCTGTCATGTCGATCAAGCCGCTTTACACCGCCCATGCCAAGGCCACTGGTGGCCGCGATGGCCGCGCCACGATTGCCGAAGACGGCGTGAACAATGGCCTGGACATCACGCTGGCCACGCCCAAGGAACTGGGTGGCAATGGCGCCGGCAACAACCCCGAACAGCTGTTCGCCGCCGGCTATGCCGCCTGCTTTATCGGCGCGATGAAGTTCGCTGCCAGCCAGGACAAGGCCCTGCCCCGCGTTCCGGCTGACATCGCGGTGGATTCGGCCGTCGGCATCGGCCCGCGCAGCGATGGCGGCTTTGGCCTGACTGTGGCCCTGACCGTGCATCTGCCCGGTGTCGATCGTGCCGCAGCCGAAGCGCTGGTGGCCAAGGCTGACGAAATCTGCCCCTACAGCCACGCCACGCGCGGCAACATCGATGTGACGCTCAGCGTCGCCTGATGACGGCGAAGGCCGGCGGGGTCACCACCCCGCCGGCACGTCGGGATAGCTGTCGAGCACCGGGCCAAGCGCCGCGCGCAGCGGATCGAGCCAGGGCTCGAACCGCTTCCAGTGCTCCACCGCATCGGTATAGATCGGCTGGCGCACCTGCTCAGAACTGGCGGTACGCACCGCGCGGCGGTTTTGCCAGAACGCCAGGCAGCCCTCTTCGAACGGCACCCCCACGGCGCCCAGCAGCGCGCGCACCTGGCCCGGCGTATCGGCCACCATTGCCTCATAAATCACACGGTGCACCGCGCCGGGTATCGCGCGATCGAACGCGGTCATCTGCCGCACATAGGCGGCATAGTAGTGCCCGATCTCGCTCAGGTCATAGCTGAACACCTGGCCGCGGGCGAAATACTGCTTCCATCCGGAAAAGCAGCAGCCGAGCGGATGGCGCCGCGCATCGATCACCGTCGCATTGGGCAGGATCAGGCGGATCAGCCCCACATGCTGCCAATTGTTGGGCATCTTGTCGACGAAGTAGGGACGATCGGTCTTGCGGTGGATGCGCGTGCGCTCGATATATTCCTCGCCCATCTGGCGGCAATCGTCCGGTCCCAGCGCGGCGAGCAGCGCCGCCATGTCGGCAAACTCGCCCCCTTCGCCGTCATTGGCATCCACCCGTGATTGCAGGCGATCGGCAATCAGCATCATGTCGGGCAGCTCCATCGTGCCCTCGATCTGCGAATGGCTGGCCAGGATCTGCTCCACCAGCGTCGATCCGCTGCGCGGCAGGCCCACCACGAAGATCGGATCGGCGGCCGGGCAGCCCCAGCCGGCCCGCTCTGCCAGAAACGCAGGCGTGAACAGGGCGGCATGGCGATCGACCGCGGCGGCGGTGCGCGCCGGATCATAATCCAGCACACTGCGGCGCAAGGCATTGCCGCGCGCATAGTGGGCAAAGGCGCTTTCGGCAGCGGCGGGCTCGTCGCGACTCAGGTCTTCAAAGGCCTTGCCCAGGGCAAAGTGCATCTGCGCCACGTCTTCGGCACGCTCGTCCCCCACAGCATCGTGAGGCAGGGCCGCGCGCATCGCGGCGATATCGGCCTGTTCCAGTCGCACGGTCTTGAGGTTGGCCAGGCTCCACCACGCCTCTCCCGTTGCCGGATCGAGCGCAGCGGCGCGGCGATAGGCCTCGATCGCGGCGGCCTGGTTGCCGATGGTCTTTTCCACGTGGCCGAGATTGAGCCACACCCGTGGCCGCCCCGGATCGCGCGCCAGGATCGCCCGGTAAAGATCGCGCGCGCCCTCCTGGTCACCGATGCGCACCAGCAACGAGGCCTTGAGCATGGCATGGCCGCCATGCTCGGGATCATCGGCCACCAGGCGGCTGGCATGGTCCAGCGCCTCGGCCACATCGGGCCCCATCGCCAGGATGCGCACCAGCAATTCGCGTGCCGCCACGAACGCCGGCGCGCGCGCCACGGCGGCACGCAGCAGCGGCAGCGCCGCC
>NZ_KE148315.1:0-315 GCF_000410615.1 Novosphingobium sp. B-7
GTGCGCGCCACAGTGCTCGCCCGCGATGAAAGCGGCGGCACCGAGGCCGGCTATGGCCTGGAAACCGAGGCGGCGCAACTCGATGGCCCGATGCTGGAAGCCGCCGCTGCCGCGCTCGAAGCGCTGGAAGACCTGCGCCAGCCGCTGCTGCGCCTGACCCTGCGGCTGGAAGCGATCGTGGAGGAAGGGCCCGACTGGCTCGACGGGCAGGCCCGCGCGCGGATCGAGGGCGCACGCAGTGCCATCCAGTGGCGCACTGACCTGCTCGCGGGTTGGATCGCGCTGCTCGGGCGGCTGGGCGGGCCGGCCGATCCC
>NZ_KE148315.1:429-957 GCF_000410615.1 Novosphingobium sp. B-7
GCGCCGGCCCATGGCGTGCTGATGACCTCGGCCACGCTGACCGATGGCGGCGACTGGAGCGGGGCGATCACCCGCAGCGGCGCGGCGCGGCTGGAGGTGCAGCCCGAGCTGTTTGCCGCCAAAAGCCCGTTCGACTATCCCAACCAGGCGCAGGTGCTGATCGTGACCGACGTGCCACGTGGCGATATCGCCGCGCTGGCCGGCGCCTATGCCCGCCTGATCGAGGCGAGCGGCGGCGGCGTGCTGGGCCTGTTCACCGCGATCCGCCGGTTGCGGGCGGTGCATGGGCGCATTGCCGATCGCCTGGCGCGCGCCGGCCTGCCGCTCTATGCCCAGCATGTCGATCCGATCGATACCGGCACCCTGGTGGATATCTTTCGCGATGATCCGCGCGCCTCGCTGCTGGGCACCGACGCGCTGCGTGATGGGGTCGATGTGCCGGGCCAGTCGCTGCGGCTGGTGGTGATGGAGCAGGTGCCCTGGCCCAAGCCATCGATCCTGCATCGCGCCCGGCGCATGGCCGCCCCG
>NZ_KE148315.1:1076-6751 GCF_000410615.1 Novosphingobium sp. B-7
GGCTTTCCCGTCGCGCCTGCTCTCGGCCTTTCCCGAAGGCACGCCAGTGCGCCGGGTCAGCCTGGAGCAGGCTTTACAATCCATCGCCGGGCGTGTTGATGAGGCGGTGTTGGCATCGAAAGTCGAAAGTTCGCCGTGAAGACGCTCGCCCTGTTCCGCCATGCCAAGTCTGACTGGAGCGATGCCCGCGCCCGCGATTTCGACCGCCCGCTCAACGAACGCGGCCAGCGCGGCGCGCTCGCCATGGGCGAGCATGTGCGCGACAGCGGCCGCCGCTTCGACCGCGTGATCGCCTCGCCGGCGGTGCGCGTGGCCGAGACCATCGAATGGGCCAGCAAGGCGTGGAACCGCGTGTTTCCGGTGGAATGGGACCGCCGCATCTACCTCGCCAGCTCGGCCACGCTGATGGACTTGCTGCGCGAATTGCCCGGCGATCCCGGCAGCGTGCTGATGATCGGCCACAATCCGGGCCTGGAAGACCTGATCTTCGATCTGGTGCCCGACGACGGCACCAGCGCCTTGCGCGATGTGGTGGAGGCCAAGTTCCCTACCGCGACTTTCGCCGTGCTGGAATTGGACGTGGCGCGCTGGGCAGATGTGGACGCGGGTTGCGCGCGGCTGGTTGACCTGACGCGACCACGCGATCTCGATCCGACACTGGGGCCGCAGCCGCACGCGTGAGGGCTGGGGGCGTTGTCGATGTTGGACGCTGCAACCGTTCGGCGGCTTCGATTTGCTAAAAAACACGAGACAGCATGCCGCTGGCTGTGTTTTTGCGGCATGGGCCTCATAATTTTAGCCGGGATCACCGATTGCTTTTTACTCGCGCTCGCCGGCGGGGTCATTTTCATGCCCGGGGCTTGGATATTCAACTTAAGATGCCCGTCTTGTGGCTGGCTCGTTTATAGACGCTATGGAACAGCCACTAAGCACGCCAAAGATCAGATGCTGGCTCCGCTTTTTTCGAAACAAGTCTGGCATCAGCCTGAAATGTGCACGAAATGCTCCTTCCGCTTCCGCTCGCCAGAGTGGGATGAATAAGGGGTGTGAGCTTTCGGCGATTTGCACTGCTATTCCTTCGTCATTCCCGCGCAGGCGGGAATCCATTGACTAGGGTGCAAAAAGGGCAGGCGTCTGGTTGTTGAGTTGATCTCTTGGCTGGATTCCCGTCTGCGTGGAAGCAACGGCACTTGACGATGAATATGGGCAATCCCGGCAATGGTGGTGAAATCCACTCACACTGCGTCGCTCTTTTTTCAAATTTCCACACGAAGCCACGAAGACACGAAGACACGAAGACACGAAGACACGAAGACACGAAGACACGAAGACACGAAGACACGAAGACACGAAGACACGAAGACACGAAGACACGAAGACACGAAGACACGAAGACACGAAGACACGAAGACACGAAGACACGAAGACACGAAGACACGAAGACACGAAGACACGAAGACACGAAGACACGAAGACACGAAGACACGAAGACACGAAGAGAAGGGGCGTCTTCGTGGCTTCGTGTGGAATCATTTTGAGAATCACGCGCGCCTTGTTCGGGCGTGGTATTGAGGAATAAGGCTGGACCCCGGATCAAGTCCGGGGTGACGTTAGGTATTTGATTTGAAGTGTTTAAAATACCTCATATTCTTCGTTACCCCGGACTCGATCCGGGGTCCAGTTTCTTCTTGGCCAGCTACCGCGCCGCCTGTTCCTCGATCCAATCGTGGATCTTGTCTTCCAGCACCGGCAGCGGCAGCGCGCCGCTGCCCAGCACTTGGGCATGGAAGGCGCGCAGGTCGAAGCGTGGGCCGAGGCGGCGTTCGGCTTCGCCGCGCAGGCGCTGGATTGTCAGGGCGCCGATCTTGTAGGCCACGGCCTGGCCGGGATCGGCGATATAGCGATCGACTTCGGCCTGCGCATCGCTGCGGCCCATCCCGGAATTGGCGAGCATGTAGTCCAGCGCCTGGGCGCGGCTCCAGCCCTGGCTGTGCAGCCCGGTATCGACCACCAGCCGCATGGCGCGCAGCATCTCGTCATCCAGCGTGCCCCAGTGCTGCATGGGATCATCATACAGCCCCATCGCATAGCCCAGGGTTTCGGCGTAGAGCGCCCAGCCTTCGACATAGGCGGTGTTGCCGCCATAGCGCTGGAAATCGGGGAGGCGCGGGTTTTCCTGGGCCAGGCTGATCTGGAAATGGTGGCCCGGCGCGCCTTCGTGCAGATAGAGCGTGGCGATCCCGGTCAGGAACCGGCTCTTGAGATCGAAGGTATTGAAATAGAACACGCCCGGCCGGCTGGCATCGGCGGTGCCGGGGCTATAGCTGCCGCCAGCTTCGAACCGTGCGCGATAGGCCGGATGTGGCATGATCAGCAGCGGCGTGCGCGGCATGGTGATGAAGAAGCGCGGTGCCTGCGCTGCCACGACCTGGGCCACGCGGCGATAGCCGGCGGCCAGATCCTCGGTCTTGCGCGGGTGATAGCGCGGATCGACGCGGATTTCGTCGAAGAACGCATGGAGCGAGCCGGTAAAGCCAAGCTGGGTCTTGACCAGGTCCATCTCGGCCTGGATGCGCGCCACTTCGGCGAGGCCCAGGGTGTGGACCTGCGCGGGATCGAGATCGAGCGTGGTGTGGTGGTGCAACAGCGCGCGATAGAGCGCCGCGCCGCCGGGCAGGGCATCGAGGCCGACGCTCTCGCGCGTGGCGGGCAGATATTCGTTGGCAAGGAACGCGCGCAGGGTGCGATAGGCGGGATAGACCGCCTCGATCGTGGCGGCGCGATATTCGGCAAGCAGGCGGCGGCGCGCAACGATGGCAGACTTGCCGTTCAGGCCTTGCGCTTGCTGCGCCGGGGTCATGAACAGGGAATGCTCGGGGGGGCGTGCCAGCAGCGCGTCGATCTGCCCGATCAGGGTTTCCACCACCGGGCGCGGGCTGGTCACGCCGCGCGCCAGCCCTTCGCGATAGCGGGCGATGGCCGCATCGAACACCGCCGGCAAGGCACGATCGCGCGCCAGGTTGGCGGCATGGTCTGCGCCGGTAGCAAGCTCCATCGGCCCGCCGGCTGAGGCGAGGCCGGGATATTCCACCTGCAATCCGCCGACAGGATTGAGCGGCATCATCGCCAGCATGTCGGCTACCGGGGGGCTGAGCATGGCCTGCTCGTCATCGAGCACGGCGGCATAGGCCTTGGCCGAAATGCGCTGCGCCGGATCGAGCGTGTCGGGGTTGATCCGCGCCAGGGCATCGCGCGCGGCGGCATTGCGCGCGCGCTGCATCGTGGTCAGCGCCGGATCGAAGATCAGGCGGAACTGCTCGGCCGTCAGTGGCTCGCCCCGTTCCAGGGTGTCGAGCGGATCGAGCGCGCGGCGGGCGGCGTCATCCTGCGCCAGGAACACGGCCAGTGCCGCATCGCTCCGCTGGCGTTGATCGGGTGTGGTTGTTGTGGCGGTGGCGGGCAGGGCCTGCGCGCCGGCCGGGTGGGTGGCCAGGGCCGATGCCGCCAGCAGGGAAAGGAGGAAGGCGCGCACCAGCCTGGTGCCAGGCCTCAATTCCACGGGCGGGACCGATACCACTTGGTTAGCACGTATTTGACGCCGCGGATCACCGGCCGCCCGGCATGCATGCTCTTGGGATTGGGCCGCCCGTCGCGGTTCATGTTGTTCCAGATCAGCAGCGCGCCGGGCTGGGGCGGAACCGACAGGTTGACCTTGGGAAAGTCGGTCGAGCCGCCTTCTTCCACGGTGTTGAGATAGGCCATAGCCGTCCAGCTGCGCTGGCCGCCGTTGCGCATTTCTTCGGCCCACATCGGGTCTGACGGGCGGAAATGATCGAAATGCGCCTTGAATTCCTGGCCGGGTTGATAGCGCTGGCCCTGGATGGTTTCGCCAAAGGCAGGGTCCAGCCCCATCAGGTCGTCGATCCGCCGCTGCAGCATGCGGATGAACGGATCATGGGGATTGACATCGCCGCTATAGCTCGTGCGGCCGCCATCGGTGCTGTAGGTGTCTGATGGGCGGGCCACGGCATCGACCACGCCGATCAGCCGCTCGCACTCGGGCCGGGTGAAGAATTCGCCCACGGCATAGATCTCGAAATCCTCGACCGGGATGCGATAGGCGGCCGGATCGGCATCGAGGCGCGTGCGCACCTGGTTACCGATACGCTTGAGATCGGCACTGTCGGGATGGGGCTCGGAACGGAACAAAACCATGATAGGGACGTCATGCAAGAACGTGTCGCTGGCTGCAAGCCGGCTCGGCAGGAACCCTTGGGAAAGCGGGCGCAAATGTAAATTCTGGTAGGTTTTGGTCCGATGTGGACCGAAATCGTTGATAATTCTCGCGAAATATTGTCGATATGGGGCTATTGCAAGGTGCGGTTAACCTGAAGCTGTCCAGCGGTTTGGGCATTGTGTCCGACCGAAGGCCTCGCGAAAGTAACGGGAACCACTGTGACGACCAAGCCATTCGCGCCTGCAGTTCCCTTAGGCAGCAAAACTGCTCCAGTTGTGGGAGGTCGCGTTCCGTTGGATGCCCTAGTCGATGCCGAAGCGGAATCCTTCCGCATTGCCAAGGCCTTGTATGCATTGCGCCGGCGTCGCGACGGGGTGACACCGGTGAAAGGCCTGTTTGGCGAACCGGCGTGGGACATCCTGCTGGATCTCTATATCGCCCACAAGCGCGGCACCGAATTGCAGGTGTCGAGCGTGTGCCTGGAAGCCGGCGTGCCTTCCACCACGATTTTGCGCTGGATCGCGCGGCTCGAACGCGAAGGGCTGCTCTACCGCCAGGCCGACACGGGCGATCTGCGCCGGCGCTATGTGCGCCTGACCGATGACGGGCTGGCGATGATGCGCAACATTCTGGGCGCGATCGGCACGCTCTGAACGGGGCGTTCCCCGCCGCGCGGACGTTCACCGCATACAAGAAGGCCGGCGCAAGGCCAGCCTTCCCGTGTCATCGTTCTTACCAGAAGAAGTCGTAGATCACGTCCACCACCTGGCCGGTGTAGGTGTCGATCAGCACGACATCGTCATAATAGCGCACCCAGCGATAGGGCGGATAGGCTGGCGGCAGGCGATAGGCCCACGGATCGGCGATCCAGTATTGCTGGGCAAAGAATGGTGCGCCCAGATAGATGCCGATGTTCAGGCGGCTGTAGCGATAGTTGGGCATCGGGGCGAAATAGCGCGGCCCGCGGAACAGATCGCGATGGTCGCTGCGCCCCCCCTGCCAGTCATAGCGGCGATCCTGGCGCCAATCGTTGCGCCAGGGGCCACGGTTGTCACCCCAACCAGGACGGCCGGGGCCGCGATCGTTGTTCCAGCCGGGACGGCCATAGTTGCCGTTGTTGTTCCAGCCGGGGCGGCCGGGACCACGATCGTTGTTCCAACCAGGGCGGCCGGGGCCACCGTTGTTGTTCCAACCTGGACGGCCTTGGCCGCCGTTGTTGTTCCAGCCGGGGCGACCCTGTCCGCCGTTGTTGTTCCAACCCGGGCGACCCTGGCCACCGTCATTGTTCCAACCGGGACGGCCGGGGCCACGATCCCCGCCAGGGGCGTTGCCCTGCCAGCCTGGCTGGGGCGGTTGACCGGGTTGCGGCACGGCATGTCCGCCGCGCCAGCCACCGGGCTGGCCCTGGAAACCGCCGCCAAAGCCGCCCTGCGGGCCG
>NZ_APCQ01000367.1:0-5644 GCF_000410615.1 Novosphingobium sp. B-7
CTGTTGCGCGCTCGTCTTCCCCCGCCACGGGCAGCGCGGTGGGATCGCCGGGCGCATCGGGCGCACTGACCTGCGCCGCCTGGCTGCGCGCCCAGGCCAAAGCCGTATCGCGCGCCTGGCGTAGCGCGGCAAAGCCGGCGACATCGGCGTCCACGTCCATCGCCCGCAGCGCATCGGCATAGGCGCGGCGGATCGCGCCCTGATCGGGGGTTGGCGCGATGCCCAGGCGGCCCCAGGCGCCGTCACTCACAGTGGCATCTCCGCGTCCAGGCTGTCGAGCCGGGCGGCAAGGTCGGCATGGGCCTGGGCAATGGCGCGATGGTCCTGGCTTTCCAGCGCAGACTGGAATGCGATGATCCACTGGCCGATCACCGTGCGCACATCGCCCAGGTGATCTTCCCACATACGCTCTGCCCGGGCGAGCAGGGCCTGGTTGCCGGCGTCCTCGCGCGGGTGAACTTTCAGCGCGGCCAGGGCACGGCGGCGACGGTCGAGTTCCGCATCGTCCTTGCGATCCTCCTCGTCCACGAACACCACGTTGCGGCTTTCCCCGGTCAGCGGGATCGACACGTCCACCTCCAGCAGGCCGGAACTGTCATAGCTGAAGCGCACGTCCACCTGCACATCGCCCGCCGGACGCGGCGGCACGGCAATATCCAGCGCGCCCAGCCGCACATTGCCGGAAACCTCGCGCGCCTCGCCCTGATAGATGCCGAATTCCCCCCGCCGCTGGTTGTCGCCCATCGTCTGGAAATAGTGCACGCGGCTGACCGGCACGGGCGTATTGCGCTCGATGATAGGGGTGAACAGACCGCTGACAATGCTGCCACGGCCATCGCGCTCGCTGCGGTCCACGCCCAGTGTGAACGGACAGACATCGGTGATGCGCACTTCGTCCAGCCCGCCATCGCGCGCGATCAGCCCGCCCTGGATCGCCGCACCCAGCGCGACGGCATGATCGGGATGCACGGTGGAATTGGGAAAGCGGCCGAACAGCCGCGTGATCGCCTTGCGCACCACCGGCATGCGCGTGGCCCCGCCGACCAGCACCACCTCTGACAGGCTGGCCGTATCGATCTGGCTGTCGCGCAGCGCGCGCACCACCGGATCGCGCAGCCGGCGCAGCAAGGGTTCGGCCGCCGCTTCCAGATCGGCCGCGCTTACGCGGGTCGCCAAGCGTTGCTCGGCCACGGTCAGCGCCAGTTCCGCCTCGCCACTATCCGACAGCGCGCGTCGCGTGCGTTCGGCCGCCTGGAGCAGCAGGGCGCGGGCGTGTTCAGGATTCAGCCGGTCGAGCAGGCCATCGGGATCGAGCCGCGCCCGCACTGCACCGGCCAATGCCGCGTTGAAATCGTCTCCGCCCAGGCGGTTGTCCCCGGCAGAGGCGCGCACCTCGACAATGCCGGCAAACATCTCCACGATCGAGACGTCGAACGTGCCGCCGCCCAGGTCGAACACCAGGAACGGCTCGTGCTCGCCCCGGCTGGCAAGGCCAAACGCCAAGGCCGCCGCCGTCGGCTCGTTGATCAGGCGGCGCACTGAAAGCCCCGCCAGTTCACCGGCGCGGCGCGTCGCCTTGCGCTGCTTGTCGTTGAAATAGGCCGGCACGGTGATCACCGCCTCGGTCGGCACGGTGCCGGTCTGCGCGGCCACGTCATCGCGCAGGCTGGCGAGGACCAGGGCGGAAAGCTCTTCCGCGCTGAACGTGTTGCGTCCCAGCTTGAGCTTGTGGTCGGTGCCCATGTAGCGCTTGAAGCTGACCTGGGTGACGCCGTCCTTGGCGGCCATGCGCTCCAGCGCGGCCTGGCCCACCAGCGTGGTGCCATCGGGCAGGACGGACACCGCCGACGGCGTCAGCATCTGCCCCAGCGCATTGGGCACCAATTGCGCCGCCTCTCCATCCCACAGCGCCACGGCCGAATTGGTGGTGCCAAGGTCAATCCCGATGATCATGCGCGCGTGCCCGTTGCCATGGTGCGATCATGGCCGGGCGAGGGCGACGATGGCAAGACGATACCCGCTCCAATCACGTGCAGATCAATCTGGCTTGCACCTGCGATGCTTCAATAAACGGAACGGGTCCGTTTCAATGCGGCACTTGTTCCGTGCGGGCCAGGCCCGACAGCGCCAGTTGCGTGTCGATCTGCTGCATCAGCCGGGCCAGCCCTGCCTCGCTCTCGCTTTCTGCCCGCGCCACCAGCACGGCCTGGGTATGCGAGGCGCGCAGCAGCCACCAGCCATCGGGCGTGGTCACGCGCACGCCATCGATCGCCACCATGTCGGCGCCTTGCGCCTCCAGCCGTGCTTTCACCTCGTCCACCGCGGCAAACTTGCGCACTTCATCCACGGCAAAGCGCAGTTCGGGCGTGGCGATCGTTTCTGGCATCGCGCCGCGCAGGTCGCCGATCGACTGGCCCAACCGCGCCGCAGCCGCGATCAGGCGGATCGCGGCATAGATGCCATCGTCAAAGCCATACCAGTCATCGGCCAGGAACACATGGCCGCTCATTTCGCCCGCCAGCAAGGCACCGCTTTCGCGCAGGCGGGTCTTCATGTGCGAATGGCCCGATTTCCACATCTGCGACTGCCCGCCCAGCGCCCGTACCCGGTCGAACAGGGCCCGCCCGGTCTTGATATCACCCAGCACCAGCGCGCCGGGACGACGGGCGAGCAGGTCTTGCGCCAGGATCATCACGATCTGGTCGGCCCAGATCACCCGGCCCAGCCCATCGACCGCGCCGATGCGATCGGCGTCGCCATCGAACGCCACGCCAAAATCGCAGCCGTCCCGCACAACTGCCTGGCGCAGATCGGCGAGGTTTTCCTCCACCGTGGGATCGGGATGATGGTGCGGAAAGGTGCCATCCACCTCGGCAAACAGCAGCCGGTGCTGCCCCGGCAGGCGGGCCACCAGGCGTTCCAGCACTGGCCCGGCGGCGCCATTGCCAGCGTCCCACGCCATGCTCAGCCCGGCCAGACTGGGGCGGTCGATCCCATCCAGCCCCTTGAGCAGGCGATCGACATAGGCATCGAGCACGGTAACGCTGCGCACCGTGCCGGTGCCGCTGTCCCAATCGCCGGCCTGCGCCTGACGCCCCAGATCCTGGATCGCCTCCCCGAAAAAGGGCTGGCCATCGCGCACCAGCTTGAAACCGTTGTGATGGGCGGGGTTGTGGCTACCGGTGATCTGGATGCCCGCAGCCACGCCGGGCAGCGTCAGCGCCGCGAAATAGAGCATCGGCGTGGGGCCAAGGCCGATCCGCACCACATCGGCGCCGCTCGCGCTCAGGCCTTCGACCAGGGCATGCTCCAGGATCGGCGAACTGACGCGGCCATCCATGCCCACCACCACTGCGCCGCCGCCCGCGCGCACCACCTGCGTGCCAAAGCAGCGCCCGATGGCACGGGCATCGTCGGCGCCCAGGCTTTCGCCGAATACGCCGCGCACATCGTATTCGCGCAGGATCGTGGGATCAAAGCTGTGATTCATGGCCTGCCCTCCGGCCGTGTTGCAGCGCTGCCGTGCGGTGGCTCAGCGCCGATCGACCAGCCGGGCCAGCAGCAGGTCGCGCGCGGCGTTGGCTTCGTGCACCGCTTCGTTGCTGCCGCCGCGATCGGGGTGGACCATGGCCAGAAGGCGGCGATGCGCCTCGATGATCTGTTCGCGCCTCGCATCGGTCCCCACGCCCAGGAGATTGCGCGCCCGGGTTTCAGCAATCGAACGCGTGTCGCGCTGGCCCAGTTCCCATGGCCAGCGCTGGGTCAGCGCCTTGACCGCCACGCAGATCAGCGCCGCCAGCAGCAGCAGCTTGGTCACGCGACGTCTACCATCGGGGTCGCTTGGCCAGAAGCAGCGCGGTGGTTGGCCGGTGGCAGGTTGAGCCCGGCCACCAGGGTGCGCAGTTCCTGGCGCGCAACCAGGTGGCTGGTGCCCAGTTCGCCCAGATGCCCCTTGTCGAGCAGCGTGAGGCCGCTGGGAAACAGCTCGCGATAGATCACGCGTTCCGACAGGCCATTGGAAATGCGGAAGCCCACGCGCTTGGACAGCTCGTTGAGTGCCTGGTCGATGCGCTTCTGGTTGCGCGCTTCCACATGCTGGGTGCGGTTGCGCACCACCACCCAGTCCATCTCGCGCCGGGCATCGCGGATCGTGGCCATGGCGCGCTTCTTGCGTGCTTCCCAGATCAGCTCGGCATAGAACGACAGGCGCCGCACGCGAAAGGTTTCGGCGTCGACCTGGCCGATGAGGTCAAAGTCGACGAAGCTGTCGTTGAGCGGGGTCACCAGGGTATCGGCGCTGGTGGCCACGTGGCGGGCCAGCGGATCATCGCGGCCCGGCGTGTCGAAGATCAGGAAATCATGATCCTGCGAAAGATCGGCCACCACCGCGTCCAGCGCCTCGGGCGTGGTATCGTTGAACACCACGTGGGTGGCGTTGGGCAGCGGGATCTGGCGGCGGCGCGCGGTCTCGTCGCGGTTCTGGAGATAGCGGTGGAGCGTTGCCTGGCGATTGTCGAGGTCGATCGCGGCGACCCGCGCCCCCTGATAGGCCAGGGCCACGGCCACGTGGACGGCGGTGGTCGATTTGCCGGTGCCGCCCTTTTCGTTGGCGAAAACGATGCGATGGGGACCTGTCGACACGCGGGCTCTCTCTCGATCTGGGGCGGTTAACCGAACGCTTGAACACCCGGTCCACCACGGCTAGGGGAAACCCCGCCGCGCGGCCGGTTGTTGCCCCGGCTTAAAGGAGAGGCACCCGGCGTGCAAACCATCTATCGCCTGGACGACCTGCGCGCGGCCGTCGCTGCATCCAAAACAGGGGAAAAAACCCTGGCCCTGGTGCCAACCATGGGCGCGCTGCACGAAGGCCACCTCACGCTGGTGCGCCGGGCGCGCGATCTCGCCGATGCCGTGGCGGTGTCGATCTTCGTCAATCCGCGCCAATTCGCCCCCGGCGAAGATTTCGACGCCTATCCCCGCCGGCTGGAAACCGATGCGGCCCTGCTCGCCCGTGAAGGCGTGGATATCCTGTGGGCCCCCGCGCCCGACGAAGTCTATCCCCAGGGCTTTGCCACGACCGTTTCGGTGGCCGGCCTTGATGAGCCGCTGTGTGGCGCGGCCCGGCCCGGCCATTTCGATGGCGTGGCCACGGTGGTGTGCAAGCTGTTCAACCAGGTGCAGCCCGATTTCGCGCTGTTCGGGGAAAAGGACTGGCAGCAACTGGCGATCATCCGCCGCATGGCGCGCGATCTTGACCTGGCCTTGCCGCGTGCCGACGCGATCATCGGCGTGCCCACCGTGCGCGAGGCCGATGGCCTGGCACTGACCAGCCGCAACCAGTACCTCACGCCCGCCGAACGCAGCCAGGCCGCCGCCCTGCCCCGCGCGATCGAGACTGCGATCGCCAGCCTGCGTGCCGGGGGCGATGCCAATGCCGCCCTGGAAACCCTGCGCACCACGCTGCTGCGCGGCGGGTTTGCCCGTGTCGACTATGCCGAACTGCGTGATGCCGAAACGCTCGACCTGCTCGATGCGCTGGGCAACCGCCCGGCGCGCGTGCTGGTGGCCGCACACCTGGGCAAGGCCCGCCTGATCGACAACTGGCCGGCCAACTGATGCGCGGCCGGCGCCCTGCCCTGGCCGT
>NZ_KE148316.1:0-439 GCF_000410615.1 Novosphingobium sp. B-7
TCCACCGGGCAGAAGAAGCGCGCCGCGCTGGCGCGCCTGGCTGCGGCGCAGGCGCCGATCTGGCTGCTCGACGAACCGCTCAATGGCCTCGACACGGCCTGGGCGGCCAGGGCCCAAGCCGCGATCGAGGCGCACCGTGCCGCGGGGGGCCTGGTGATCATCGCCTCGCACCAGCCGCTGGCGCTGGCCGGGGTGCAGACCCTGGCCATGGCCGATCACGTGCCCGCGCTACAAAGCGATGATGGCGATGGAGACTGGGCATGATCGCGCGCATCTGGCCGATCTTCCGCCGTGATCTGGCGCTGCTGCTGCGCGGCGCGCAGGGGCGGGGCGGGGCTGCGCTGCCGCTGCTGTTCTTCCTGGCCGTGGCGATGCTCTATCCCTTTGCCGTGGGGCCGGATGCGCGCCTGCTGGCTCGCACCGGGGCTGGCGTGATCTG
>NZ_KE148316.1:488-7760 GCF_000410615.1 Novosphingobium sp. B-7
GATGTCGAAGCCGGGCTGTTCGATCAGTGGGCGTTGCGCGGCCTGTCGGAAGAAGTGCTGCTGATGGTGCGGATCGTGGCGCACTGGATCAGCTTTGGCGTGCCGCTGCTCCTGGCAGCGCCCGTGGCAGCCGGGCTGCTCTCGCTCGATGCCGGGCAACTGGCCATGGTCGAATGGGGTCTGCTGCTCGGCACGCCGGGGCTTGCGGCGATTGGCGTGACGATCGCCGCGCTCACTGCCGGCCTGCGCGCCGGTGCGGCGCTGGGCGGGCTGCTGGCCATTCCGCTGACGGTGCCGCTGCTGATTTTCGGGGCTGGTTCGCTGCAACCGGGAGGTGAGGGCGGGCTCGGCCTGCTGGCGGCGTGCAGCCTGGTAGCGCTGGCCGTGGCGCCGTTTGCCGGGGCAGCGGCGATCCGGGCGGCGCGCGAATAGCTTTGCCGGCCCCAAGCGCAATTGGGTTGCCGTTTGCGTCATGGCGCCTTACCTCGCAAGGCATGACTGCTTCCGCGATCGTCCCTGACAGCCTCTCCTTGATCGGCAACACTCCGCTCGTGCGCCTGGCCGGCCCGAGCGAGGCGGCTGGCGCCGAAATCTATGGCAAGTGCGAATTTGCCAACCCCGGTGCCTCGGTCAAGGATCGCGCCGCGTTGTGGATCGTGCGCGATGCCGAGGAACGCGGCGCGCTGCAGCCGGGCGGCACCATCGTCGAAGGTACGGCGGGCAACACCGGCATCGGCCTGGCGCTGGTCGCCAATGCGCTGGGCTACAAAAGCGTGATCGTCATGCCCGAGACGCAGTCGCGCGAAAAGATGGATACGCTGCGCGCGCTGCGGGCCGAGCTTGTGCTGGTGCCGGCGGCGCCCTTTTCCAATCCCAACCATTTCGTCCACACCTCGCGCCGCATTGCCGAGGAAACCGAAGGCGCGATCTGGGCCAACCAGTTCGACAACATTGCCAACCGCCGCGCCCATATCGAAAGCACTGCGCCCGAAATCTGGGCGCAGATGGATGGCCGCGTCGATGGGTTCATCTGCGCGGCGGGCACCGGTGGCACGATCGCCGGCACCGGCATGGGCCTCAAGGCCTTTGACGAAAAGATCACCGTGGGCCTGGCTGATCCCCACGGCGCTGCGCTCTACAACTATTACGCCCATGGCGAACTCAAGGCCGAAGGGTCTTCTGTCGCCGAAGGCATCGGCCAGGGCCGCATCACCGCGAACCTGGAAGGCGCGCCGATCGATACCCAGTTCCGCATTTCCGACCAGGAAGGGCTTTATTGGGTCGAGCGCCTCTTGGCCGAGGAAGGGCTGTGCCTGGGCCTGTCGAGCGGGATCAACGTGGCAGGCGCAGTGGCGCTAGCCAAGCAACTCGGCCCTGGCGCGCGGGTAGCCACGATCCTGTGCGATACCGGCTTCCGCTATCTCTCGTCGCTCTACAATCCCGAATGGCTGCGCGCCAAGGGGCTGCCCATCTTCCCGTGGCTTGAGCAATAAGCTATAGCCGCGCGATGGCGCTGTTCCGATTGCATCGCGAACGCAAGTTGACCCCGTTCGGGGCCGCATCGGCTGCGCCGATCGCGCCGGTGCATCATGTCCCGCTTTCGCCCCGTGAACTGCGCGCGCAGGCGGTCTATCGCCTGCAAGTGGGGCTGTTTGGCCTGGGCGGGATCATCCTGCTGATCAGCCTGGCCAATGTCGTCATGGAGCGGGTGACCCTGGCCAACCGCGCGGCCGCACTCGATCCCACGGTGGAAGCGAGCGCCACGGCCGCCAACGACCCGCTGGTCGACATGGGCGTGGCCCCCGAACTGCCGGTGGGCGCCGCCCCCGCGCAACAGAACCCCAGCCAGCAGCACTGATCCGCCGCACTGCGGATTGCCCCCAGGTGGCAAATCCGCCCTGTTCGGGGAAAGCACGGGCCAAACCGCCGATCATTCCCGTTCGTTCACGGGAAAGCGCGGGAAAAAGCATCTCCGAAACGGGCGTGATTCGGAAACTGGCGGGATTCCAAGGGCTTCAATGTGAAACATAAAGTGAACATATCTATGGTTAAGCGTAAAATACCATAAAAAACCTCAATCGAATCAGCTTCTGACCGTTCTTTCCCGCAATTTCCCCTTTTCGCCCGGGGCGTCCCGCGATAGCATGGCGCCATCGGGACAAGCTTTCATGTCGCATCCGTGGGGGATGGTTCGGCTGGTGTGCGCACATCAGCCGTCGACGGGGAGCTTTTGTCCGGCGGGCAAGGTGGTGACGGGACGTGGCGGGAGCACCGTCAAACTATTGGGGGCAGGGCTTCTCGCCGCGTGGCGAGAAGAACCGCTTCGTCCTGCCCGCAGACTTCCGCGCCACCGTGAAAGACGCTTCGCAGGGCCAGCGCCTGCTTTGCCTCGATCGCCATCACAAGTTCCCCTGCCTCACCGGTTTCGGGCTGTCCCGCGTGGAAACCTTTCCCGCCCGCATTGCCCGGGAAGAGGAAATGGCCTTCAAGCGCGGCGACGACTTTGACCCTGACACCCGTGCCGCCCAGCTTTATGGTTTCCTCCGTGCCAGCTTTGACGAATCCGGTCGTTTCATCCTGCCCGATCACCTGGGGGAGCAGGCCAGCGTGAACGACGCGCTCTATTTCCATGGCGGCGGCGAATTCTTCACCATCTGGGCACCCGAGGTGCTGTTCACCATGGACAGCGGCTGGGACAGCGCCAAGGCGACCTGCCGCGCGCTGATGGCCGAAGCCGCGCAAAAGGCGAAGCGCAAGTGAGCGCGGGGCTGCCCTCTGACCTGCCGCCCTCGGCAGCTGTGCCCGCGCAGGCCCCGCACATTCCCGTGCTGCTCGATGAAGTGATCGCCGCGCTGGCACCCCAGCCGGGCGAGGTGATCGTCGACGGCACGTTCGGTGCGGGCGGCTATACCCGCGCGATCCTGGCGCAGGGCGCCACCGTCCATGCCTTTGATCGCGATCCCGATGCGATCACCGCTGGCCGCCTCTGGCCCGAAACCCAGGGCGCCGCGCCCACCCTCGTGCTCCATCCGCGCCGGTTTTCGGAAATGGCCACTGCCCTGGCCGAAGCCGGGGTGGGCCAGGTGCAGGGCGTGGTGCTCGATATCGGGGTCAGCTCGATGCAGCTTGACCAGCGCGAGCGTGGCTTTGCCTTTTCCAGCGATGGTCCGCTCGACATGCGCATGTCGCAGGACGGGATGAGCGCGGCCGATTTCCTGAACGAGGCCGACGAGGCCGAGATCGCCGATGTGCTTTATATCTACGGCGAAGAGCGGCAATCGCGCCGGGTCGCGCGCGCCGTGGTCGCGGCGCGCCCGCTGACCACCACTGGGCAATTCGCCGCCGTGGTGCGCAAGGCGCTGGGCTATCGCCCGGGGGCAGCCAAGGATCCGGCCACGCGCAGTTTCCAGGCGGTGCGCATTCACGTGAACGGCGAACTGGACGAACTGCGCGCCGCGCTTGATGCGGCTGAGCGCCTGCTGGCGCCGGGCGGACGGCTGGCCGTGGTCAGCTTCCACAGCCTGGAAGACCGTATCGTCAAGCAGTTCCTGCGCGAGGCGGCGGGCGCCACGCCTGCGGGCTCGCGCCATCTGCCGCCCCAGGCGCAAGCCTTTGCGGCCGTGTTCGAAAAGCCATCGGCGGCGATCCGCCCTGGCCCTGAAGAAGAGGCGCGCAATCCGCGCGCCAGGTCTGCCACCTTGCGCTGGGCGGTGCGAACCGCTGCCCCAGCGCGCGCGCTTGCGGGGAACCTGTCGGCATGATCCTGTCTGCTCAACGCCTGCGTTCGATCGGTTGGCTCGCCCTGCTTGCAGTGTGCGGCGCACTGGTCATGATCCTGTCGTTCCGGGTCAATGCCCTGCGCAGCCAGGTGCATCGGGCCGAGGGCCAGATCGTGGCGCTCAAGCAGCAGAAGATGTACCTGGAAACCGAGTTCGAAACGCGCGCCAACCAGCAGCAGCTCAAGGCGTGGAACGATCTTGAATTCGGCTATGTCGCCCCGGTTGCCGGGCAATATCTGGAAAATGAACGCCAACTCGCGGTGTTGAGCAGGCCGGCCGAACCTGATGCGCCCGCGCCGATCCGCGTGGCCACGGTGGATGACAGCGTGATTGCCGCTGCCGCGTTCCCGGCGCTGTCGGGCGATCACCCGGCGGTGCGGCCGCTGTCGGAAACGCACGAGGCGGAAAGCGATGATGCTGGCGCCGGCAAGCCGCGCAGCCGCCCGCTCGACCATGCCCAGGCAACCGCCACGCTGGCCGAAAAGCTCGGCACGCTGCATGCGGCCACCAACCATACGGTGGCGGCGCGCGACGAAAAGCGCGAAAAGCACGACAAGACCACAGCCAAGCACACGGCAGGTGTGGAGAAGACCGCGTCCAAGGCTTCCCGCGAGACCGCCGCGCGGACTAAGGCTGGCACCAAGTCTGCCCGGGCAGACGCCAGGGATGGTAAAGGCGGCAAGGACAAGGCGAAGGCCAAGGCCAAGCCGCCGGTCAAGACTGCGCAAAAGAGTGCCCGCGGGGATCGCAAGACAGGAGTGAAGACGAGCCGGTGAACCAGCTTACCGCCTCGGCCGCCATCGCCACCGGCCGCGTCCAGCTGGCCAGCGTGCGCCAGCGTTCGCTGGTCACTGCCAAGGTTCGCGTCCTGGTGGTCGCGGTGGGCTTTGTCTTCCTGACGCTGACGGCGCTGGTGCGCCTGACGCAGCTGGG
Organism: Novosphingobium sp. B-7; assembly: GCF_000410615.1. Taxonomy (NCBI): domain Bacteria; kingdom Pseudomonadati; phylum Pseudomonadota; class Alphaproteobacteria; order Sphingomonadales; family Sphingomonadaceae; genus Novosphingobium; species Novosphingobium sp. B-7. The sequence continues at coordinate 5,201 of NZ_KE148316.1, forward strand.
CCTGTTCGAACAGGCGCCCGATCGCCGCTCGCTGGCCGAGGCCTTGCTGCCCCCGCGCGGCGAGATCACCGATCGCAACGGCGTGCCGCTGGCCCGCGCGTTCCCGTCCTATTCGCTGTGGTTCAATCCCAAGGCGCTGGGCGAAAAGGGCAACCCTCTGGTCAAGACGCCCGAGGAAGTGGCCCGCGCCTTGATGCAGATCTTTCCCGATGCTGATTACAAGGATCTGGTTGCCCGGCTGAAATCGGCCAAGGGCAGCTATCTGCGCAAGCGCGTACTGCCCGAGGAAGCCAATCGCGTGTTCGCCCTGGGCGAACCGGCGCTGGAATTCCCGCGCGAGAATCAGCGCTATTATCCGCAAGGCTCGCTCGCGGCCAACGTGCTGGGCTATGTCGATGAAGAGGGCAAGGGCCACGTCGGGATGGAGCAGGTGCTCGAACCCCGCCTGCTCGATCCCGCGCAGCGCGGCACCCCGGTGGAACTCTCGCTCGATTCGCGCGCCCAGGGTGCGCTGGAAGACGAGCTGCTGCGCGGCATGCAGGAAAGCAATGCCAAGGGCGCTGCCGGCATCGTGCTCGACGTCGATAGCGGCGAAGTGATCGCGCTCGCCTCGCTGCCGTCGTTCAACCCCAACCGGTCAGACCGCGCATTCAACGACCTGGTGTTCAACCGCGTGTCGAACCAGGTGTACGAGCTTGGCTCTACGTTCAAGCCGATCACCATTGCCGCCGCGATCGATGCTGGCGTCGTCACCGACCTGTCGGTGCGCTATCCAACTGCGCCGCTGCACATTGCCGGGCGCACCATCCACGACAGCCACAACTTCGGCGCCTCGCTGAACGTGCCCGAGGCGCTGATCCACTCGTCGAACATCGTCACCGCGCAAGTGGCCGACAAGCTGGGCGGCCCGCTGCTGAGGCAGACGATGATGGCGCTGCACATGAACCAGCGCCCCACGATCGAGCTGCCGGCGCGCGGTTTCCCGCTGTGGCCGCACGGCGAAAACAAGGCTGGCGACTGGAGCCGGATCACCACCATGACGGTCAGCTATGGCCACGGCATCGCGGTTACGCCGCTGCACTTGGCCTGCGCCTATGCCGCGCTGGTCAACGGCGGCATCTGGCGCCCGGCCACGCTGTTCAAGGTCGATCCGGCGCATATTCCGGCCGGCACCCGCGTGTTCAAGGCCTCGACCAGCGCGCGCATCCGCCAGTTGCTGCGCATGATCGTGGCCGATGGCACGGGCCGCAAGGCCGATGCCTCGGGCTTCCGCGTGGGCGGCAAGACCGGCTCGGCCGAAAAGCCCGGCAATGGCGGCTATCGCAAGACCTCGCTGGTTGCGACCTTTGCGGCCGCCTTCCCGATGGACAAGCCGCGCTATGTGGTCATTGCCATGCTCGATGAACCGCAAGGCACGGCGGCCACCTCGGGCCAGCGCACCGCGGCCTGGAACGCGGCGCCGATCGTCGGCCGCGTGGTGCCGCGCATTGGGCCGCTGCTCGGCGTGGTGCCCGATGGCAGCCGCGACGTGGATATTTCGGATCTTTCGCCGTTGATCGGCAATGGAGAAGGTGAATGAAGCTGGGTGTGCTGGCACGGTCTGCCGGCGTGGCGCTGCTCGATGCAGCCGCTGACATCAACGTAACCGGCTTTGCCATCGACAACCGCAAGGTGGCGCCGGGCACGGTGTTTGGCGCCTTTGCCGGTGCGCAGGTGAATGGCGAGGATTTCATTCCCGCCGCCATCGCCGCTGGCGCCGTCGCGGTGGTCGCCCGGCCCGAAGCGCGCGTCGAAGGCGCCGTGCATATCGCCGATGTCAACCCGCGCCGCCTGTTCGCGCATCTCGCCGCGCCGTTCTTTGCCCCGGTGCCCGAAACCGTGGTGGCCGTCACCGGCACCAACGGCAAGACCTCGACCGTGGAAATGACGCGCCAGCTGTGGCGCATGGCCGGCCACGCCGCTGCCTCGATCGGCACGCTGGGCGTTACCACTGCCGATGAAAGCGTGTCGACTGGGCTGACCACGCCCGATATCGTCACGTTCCTGGCCAACATGCACGGCCTGGCCCGTGAAGGGGTGAGCCATGTCGCCTATGAGGCGTCGAGCCACGGCCTTTCGCAGTTCCGCAACGAAGGGCTGCGTGTGGTGGCCGGCGGCTTTACCAACCTGAGCCGCGACCATCTCGATTATCACGAGACCATGGACGCCTATTTCGCGGCCAAGATGCGCCTGTTTGACGAAGTGGTGGCCGATGGCGGCACGGCGGTGGTCTGGGCCGACGATACCTGGAGCGACAAGGCCCTGGCCCATGTCGCCGCGCGCGGCCTCAAGGCGCTGACCGTGGGCGAAAAGGGTGAGGCGATCCGCCTGGCTGGCCGCACGCCGACGCAGCTGGGCCAAGTGCTGGAACTGGTGCACGATGGTGCCACGCGCAAGGTCACGCTGCCGCTGATCGGCGCCTATCAGGCGGCCAACGCGCTGGTGGCGGCGGGGCTGGTCATCGCCAGCGGCGGCGCGGCGGCGGCAACGCTTGATGCATTGGCCCGCCTGCAGCCGGTGC
>NZ_KE148317.1:0-419 GCF_000410615.1 Novosphingobium sp. B-7
GGTGCTGCTGTGGCGTGCCGGGCCGGCGCTCGATGCGCTCACGCTGGGTGAACTGGCGGCGCGCTCGATGGGCCTCGATCCGGCGGCCTTGCGCGGCATGATGGTGGTGGGCGTGGGCCTGGTGGTGGGCGCCGGGGTTTCGGCGGCCGGAGTGATCGGCTTTGTCGGGCTGATGGTGCCGCATATCGTGCGCCCGTTCACCGATCGCCGCCCGTCCAGCCTGCTGCTGCCCAGCGCGTTGGCCGGCGCACTGCTGCTGCTGCTCGCCGATACGCTGTGCCGTTGCCTGCCGCTGGCGGGTGGCGAGCTGCGCCTGGGCATCGCGCTCAGCCTGCTGGGCGCGCCGTTCTTCCTGCATCTTCTGCTGCGCCTGCGGCGCGGCCTGGCTTGAGAGGCACCGGGGCCATGGATCTTGTTGC
>NZ_KE148317.1:475-703 GCF_000410615.1 Novosphingobium sp. B-7
CGCCGGGCCGCCTGACCGCGATTTGTGGGCCGAACGGGGCAGGCAAGTCCACGCTGCTCTCCGCGCTTGCTGGCCTGGAAGAGCCCGATGGCGGGCACGTGTCTTTGGGGCAGCATCGCCTGGCCGAACTGACCGCGCGGGAGCGGGCGATCGCCATCGGCTATCTGCCGCAAGCGGGCGAGGTGGCGTGGAACGTGACGGTGGAAACGCTGGTGCGGCTCGGCCGCC
>NZ_KE148317.1:890-14769 GCF_000410615.1 Novosphingobium sp. B-7
GCGGATAGACGCGGCCGCAACCATGGCAGCGTTGCAGGCGCTTGACCTTACCGGCCTTGCCGGGCGCGAGGTGGGCACGCTGTCGGGCGGGGAGCGGGCCCGTGCGCTGCTGGCGCGGGTCCTGGCCGGGCAGCCGCGCTGGATCCTGGCAGACGAGCCGCTGGCCGCCCTCGACCTGGCGCACCAGCAGGCGCTGCTCGCCCATTTCCGCCGCCTGGCAGGGCAAGGCGTGGGCGTGGTGGTGGTGCTGCACGATCTTGCCCTGGCGATGAACCATGCCGATCACGTCATCGTGCTCGACCGTGGCACCGTGGCCGCCAATGGCGCGCCGCACCTGGCGCTGGCCGAAGGCGTGCTAGCCGGGGTCTGGGGCGTCAAGGCACGCTGGGTGGGCGATGGGCGGACCCGCGCGCTTGCGATCGGCTGATCGGCTCCCCACATCAGGGGTCAATCGCCCTTGCCCACCGAGCCATCTTGCGCGGTTCTTGCTGCGCTGCGACAGGCTTGCGTGAATCGAACAAATCTGGAACATTGCCCTTCATGTCGACCGCCCCCACACGTGCGCCCGGCGCCGCTCGCTCCGCGCTGACCACCCTTTCCGTGCGCGGCGCGCGCGAGCACAACCTGAAGGGGATCGATGTCGATCTGCCGCGTGACAGCCTGGTGGTGATCACCGGCCTGTCGGGTTCGGGCAAGTCCAGCCTGGCGTTCGACACGATCTATGCCGAAGGGCAGCGGCGCTATGTCGAATCGCTGTCGGCCTATGCGCGCCAGTTCCTGGAAATGATGCAGAAGCCCGATGTGGAGCACATCGACGGCCTCTCGCCGGCGATCTCGATCGAGCAGAAGACCACCAGCCGCAACCCGCGCTCCACCGTGGCGACGGTCACCGAAATCTATGACTACATGCGCCTGCTGTGGGCGCGGATCGGCGTGCCTTATTCGCCGGCCACCGGCCTACCGATCAGCGCGCAGACCGTCAGCCAGATGGTCGATCGCGTGATGGCCCTGCCCGAGGGCACGCGCGCCTATCTGCTGGCGCCGGTGGTGCGCGGCCGCAAGGGCGAATACCGCAAGGAACTCGCCGAGTGGCAGAAGGCGGGCTACACCCGCGTGCGCATCGATGGTGAGCTTTACGCGATCGAAGACGCCCCCGCGCTCGACAAGAAGTACAAGCACGATATCGAGGTGGTGGTCGACCGCATTGCGGTGAAGGACGGCATCCAGACGCGCCTGGCCGACAGTTTCGAGCAGGCGCTCAAGCTGGCCGATGGCCTGGTCTTTATCGACCTGGCCGATACGACCGTGGCCGAATTGAATGGTGAGGCGCCGCCGGAAAAGGCCAAGAAGGGCACTGGCGCCAAAAGCGTGAAGGGGGGCCAGCTCAAGGGCGCCGGCCTGCCCGACAACCGCATTGTCCTGTCGGAAAAGTTTGCCTGCCCGGTCTCGGGCTTCACGCTCGATGCGCTCGAACCCCGGCTGTTTTCGTTCAACGCGCCGCAGGGTGCCTGCCCGGCGTGTGACGGGCTGGGCGAAAAGCTGCTGTTCGACCCGCAACTGGTGGTGCCGAACGAGCATTTGAGCCTCAAGCAGGGCGCGATCGTGCCCTGGGCCAAGTCCAACCCGCCCAGCCCCTATTACATGCAGGTGCTGGCCAGCCTGGCGGATCATTTCGGCTTCAACCTCGATACCCCGTGGGACAAGCTGCCGGGCGAAGTGAAGATCGTGATCCTGCATGGCACTGCGGGCAAGGCCGTGCCGCTGACCTTCATCGACGGCAAGAAGAGCTATACCGTTTCCAAGGCGTTCGAAGGCGTGATCGGCAATCTCAATCGCCGCATGCTGCAAACCGAAAGCGCTTGGATGCGCGAGGAGCTGGGCAAGTTCCAGACGGCGCAGCCTTGCGAAACCTGCAACGGCGCGCGGTTGAAGCCCGAGGCCCTGAGCGTGAAAGTGGCGGGCAACGACATTTCCGCCAGCACGCGCCTGTCGGTCAGCGACGCACTGGAATGGTTTGCCACGCTCGATGGCAAATTGACCAGCCAGCAGAGCCAGATTGCCAAGGCGATCCTCAAGGAAATCAACGAACGCCTGGGCTTTCTCAACAATGTCGGGCTCGATTACCTCAACCTCGATCGCACCTCGGGCACGCTGTCAGGCGGGGAATCGCAGCGTATTCGCCTGGCCAGCCAGATCGGTTCGGGCCTGTCGGGCGTGCTCTACGTGCTCGACGAACCGTCGATCGGCCTGCACCAGCGCGACAACGACCGCCTGCTCGAAACCTTGAAGCGGCTGCGCGACCTGGGCAACACGGTGATCGTGGTAGAGCATGACGAGGACGCGATCCGCGCGGCGGACTATGTCGTCGATCTCGGGCCCGGCGCGGGTGTCCACGGCGGCGAGATCGTCGCCCAGGGTACGCTCGAAGATATCCTCGCCAATCCCGACAGCCTGACCGGGCAATACCTGACCGGCGCACGCCGGATCGAGGTGCCCAAGAAGCGCCGCAAGGGCAATGGCCTGTCCCTGGTGGTGGAAGGCGCGCGGGCCAACAACCTCAAGAACGTGACGGCCAAGATTCCGCTCGGCACGTTCTGCTGCGTCACCGGCGTGTCCGGCTCGGGCAAGTCCAGCCTCACCATCGATACGCTGCAGGCTGGCGCCTCGCGCGTACTCAATGGCGCGCGCGTGGTGGCCGGCGCGCATGACGCCATCAAGGGCCTGGAACATTGCGACAAGGTGATCGAGATCGACCAGTCGCCGATCGGCCGCACCCCGCGTTCCAACCCGGCGACCTATACCGGTTCGTTCACCCTGATCCGTGACTGGTTTGCCGGCCTGCCCGAGGCGCAGGCGCGCGGCTACAAGGCCGGGCGGTTCAGCTTCAACGTCAAGGGCGGACGCTGCGAGGCGTGCCAGGGCGATGGCCTGATCAAGATCGAGATGCACTTCCTGCCCGACGTTTACGTGACGTGCGAGGAATGCGGCGGCAAGCGCTACAATCGCGAGACGCTGGAGGTGAAGTTCAAGGGCCACTCGATCGCCGACGTGCTCGACATGACGATCGAAGACGCGGTGGAGTTCTTCAAGGCCGTGCCGCCGATCCGCGATCGCATGGCCATGCTGGGCGAAGTGGGCCTGGGCTATGTCAAGGTGGGGCAGCAGGCCACCACGCTATCGGGCGGCGAAGCGCAGCGCGTGAAGCTGGCCAAGGAACTGGCCCGCCGCTCCACCGGCAAGACGCTCTACATCCTCGATGAGCCCACCACGGGCCTGCATTTCGAAGACGTGCGCAAGCTGTTGGAAGTGCTGCACCGCCTGGTGGAGCAGGGCAACAGCGTGGTGGTGATTGAACACAATCTGGATGTGATCAAGACCGCCGACTGGATCATCGACATGGGCCCCGAAGGCGGCGTGCGCGGCGGCGAAGTGGTGGCCGTGGGCACGCCGGAACAGGTCGCCAAGAACAAGGCGAGCTTTACCGGCCACTATCTGGCGCCGTTGCTGAAGCGTTGAGCGACAAGCCCCTCGCCGCCGTGCGGGGAGGGGCTACGCGGCAGGCCGCCCGATCACGCGCCCAGCCAGGCGGCTGCTAGCTCGCCCCGGTGCCCCTCTGGCGCCAGCGCGGCGCGCAGCGCTTCGAGCATGGGCGGCAGTGCCTGGGTAAAGGCGTAGGGCTGGTTGACGATGAACAGCCCGGCGCCGTTGTAGATGCCGGGCTGGTCGGCATCATAGAGCCAGTGCTCGATGGTCAGCAGTTTCGGGATGCGCAGCTTGCGCAATTGGTCCTTCCAGCGGACATGGGCGGCGCGGTCCTTGAGCGGGTACCAGATCACCGTCACGCCATGGGCCCATTTGCGCTGGGCTGCAGCAAGCGTCGTGACGATCCGCGCGCGTTCGTCGGTCTGTTCATAAGGCGGGTCAACCACCACCAGCCCACGCGCCGTGCGTGGCGGCACCATCGCCAGCCATAGCTCATAGGCATCACGCTGATGCACGGCGGCGGGCGTATCGCGCATTGCGCCGCGCAGGGCTTGGGCATCGTCGGGGTGTTTTTCGTTCAGGATCAGCAGATCCTGCGGCCGCAGCAGCTGCGCCAGAAACCGTGGCGAACCGGGATAGAGCTGTGGCTCCGCGCCCTGGTTCACGGCCTGCACGGCGGCGCGATAGTCGTCCAGCAGGGGGTTCTGGTCGGCAAAGGCCCGCATCACACCCTGCGTCGCTTCGCCGGTGCGCTGGGCCGCATCGCCGCGCAGGTCGTAAATCCCGCAGCCGGCATGGGTGTCGATCAGGGTCAGCGCGCCGTCTTTTTGCTGCAAGGCCCGCACCAGCGCGATCAGCAGGGCATGCTTGACGACATCGGCGCTGTTGCCCGCATGGAAGGAATGGCGGTAATTCATGCTGCTTCAAAATCCTGACGGTCTGCCGAGATGCGGGCACGCGGGCTGGCACGCCCTGGCCGCACCGCTGCGACAGCGCCCTTAGCCTGCGACGTCACTCTTCACCAGACCAGCCGTGTCAGTCGCGCAGCGCCGCGTCCCGGCGCACGAACCACAGCGCCAGGACCGCGAGCGCGACCAGCACGCCGCACAGCAGCCAGGCGGCATTGACCGCAGGAACCAGCGCGGCCTTTTCCACCAGGGGCCGCACCATCTCGGTGGTGAAATCGTCGAGCGGTTGGCCGCGCTGTTCCAGGAAAGCGTCGCGCGGAATGCCGATGCGCACGGCGGTGGCTACGTCGCCGGCGCGCAACTGGTCGGCGATGTGGTTGCCGGCGGTGGCGGCGCGGCTGAAGATCGTGGTGTCGATCAACGCCAGGCCAACCGCACCGCCCAGATTGCGCATCATGTTGAACAGCCCGCTGGCATCGGCCACGAGCCGATTGGGCAGCCGCCCCAGCGCCATGCGGGTGGGCGGCAGCAGGCAGAACATGATCGCCGCCCCACGCACGATCTGTGGCACGATCATCGCCTGAAAATCGGTCTGCTCAGTCTGCCCGGTGCTGAGCAGCAGGCCGATGGCGAACAGCACGAAGCCGAAACCGGTGAGCAGGCGCGGGTCCATCCGGCGTTCGGCATAGACCGCGATTGGCGCGACCAGCAGCTGGGTGCAGCCGGTTACCAGCATGATCTCGCCAATGCGCAGCGGGCCGTGTTCGCGCACCAGGCCCAGGAAGAAGGGCATGAGATAGGTGGAGCCGAACAGCCCGAAGCCGAGCACGAAGCTGAGCAGGCAGCCGATGGTGAAGTTGCGATCGGCAAAGCAGCGCAGTTCCACCAGCGGGGCAGAGGATGTCACCGTGCGCCAGACAAAGCCGATCGCGCTGATGCCCGACGCGCAAAGCAGCGCGACCACGCGCAGGTCTGCCCAGCCGCGCGACGGCGCGTCCTTGAGGCCGAGTTGCAGCGCCACCAGCGCGGCGGCGAGCAGCACCAGCGCCAGCGCGTCTATCGGCCGGCCAGCCTGGCGGCCGGTCTGCTTGCCGCGCAGGAACAGCAACACCCCCAGGCTGGCGATGATGCCGGGCACGATGTTGACGCGAAACAGCCAGTGCCAGGAATAGGATTGGGTGATCCATCCGCCCACGATCGGGCCAATGGTGGGGGCTAGCACCGCCGCTACGCCGGCGATCGTGGTGGCAAGGCCCTGGCTGCGCGGCGGAAACAGCAGGAACACGGCGGCAAACACCGCCGGGATCAGCGTTCCGCCGGCAAAACCCTGCACCACGCGCCAGGCGATCAGCTGGGCAAAGCCGCTACTGGCCGCGCACCCTGCCGATGCCAGTGTGAACAGGCAGGCCGCTGCCACGAACAGCCAGCGCATGCCGAGCCGCGCGGTAAGAAACCCGGTCAACGGGATCGCGACGATTTCGGCGGTGAGATAGGCCGTCTGCACCCACACCATGCGATCGGGCGCGATGCCGATCGCCGCCTGGATGGCGGGCAGCGAGGTGGCGACGATCTGGATATCGAGGATGGCCATGAACATGCCCAGGCACATCAGGATAAAGCCGATCCATTCGCGATAGCTTGCGCCGTCTCTTTCGCCTAGGCTCGGGGCGTCCGTGCCAACCATGCGTCCAGCCATCGATTCTCCTGTGCGAAATCGCCCTTGTCCTATCGCAGGCAAGGAACTCGCTCTCGTCAAAATCGTTTCGGGCTGCACCTTTTTCACCGGTTCGCCGGTCTTGCAGGCGATACCGTAGATGCTGCCCGTTTCAATTCTCTCGCTTGCCACCCAAACTCCCCCGAATATCCTGCCCCAGGAAGAGGCGATCGCCACGGCGCGTACGCTCATTGGCGGGCATTTTGCCGATTTCGAGCGGCTGGCCGCGGTCTATACCAACGCCGGTGTCCACACCCGGCAACTGGCGCGGCCGGTGGCCTGGTATCGCCAGGAACGCAGCTTTGCCGAACGCAGCGCGGTCTATCTGGAGGTGGCGCTCGATCTGTGGGTCGCGGCGGCGGAGCAGGCGCTGGCCCAGGCCGATCTGCGCGCCGACCAGGTGGATACCATCGTTACTGTGTCGTCCACCGGCATCGCCACCCCCAGCCTGGAGGCGCGCGCTATGGCACGGATGCTGTTCCGCACCGATGTAGTGCGCGTGCCGGTGTTCGGGCTGGGCTGCGCCGGCGGCACAACCGGGCTGGGCCTGGCCAGCAAGCTCGCCCGCGCCACGCCGGGGTCGCATGTGCTGTTCGTGACGGTGGAGCTATGCAGCATGGCCTTGCGCACCGACCGGGCGGACAAGGCAGATATCGTATCGACCGCGCTGTTCGGCGATGGCGCGGCGGCCTGCGTGCTGCGCAGCGGCGAGGGCGGCTTTGCCGAGATTACCGCCAGCGCCGAAAAGACCTGGCCCGATACGCTCGACATCATGGGCTGGCAGGCAGAGCCAACCGGCCTGGGCGTCGTGCTCAACCGGGCCATTCCCGCCTTTGCCCGGCAGGAAATGCGCCAGGCGATGGAGGAGATGCTTGCCCCGCAAGGCTTGCGGATCGAGGACGTTGATCGCTTCATCTGCCATCCCGGCGGGGCCAAGGTGGTCGATGCATTGGAAAGCGCCCTTGCTCTGAACCAAGGCGCATTGGTCAAGGAGCGCGAGGTTTTGCGGGATCACGGCAATATGTCTGCGCCAACGGTGCTGTTCGTGCTGGATCGCTATCGGCAAGAGGGGCTGCCGCCGCTTTGCGTGATGAGCGCGCTGGGGCCGGGGTTTACCGCGTCGTCGCTCACGCTGCGGTGCGCGGCATGAACGCGGCCTATGCCATCATGGCCTTTGTCACGCTGCAGCGCCTGAGCGAGCTGGTGATCGCCCGGCGCAACACCGCGCGCCTGATGGCGGCCGGCGCGCGCGAAGTGGGCGCCAATCACTATCCGGTGATGGTGGCGATGCACACCGCATGGCTGGCGGTCTTGTGGTTCACGGTGGGTGACCGGCCGATCTTTCTGCCCCTGCTGGCGGTATTTGCCGTGCTGCAGCTGCTGCGGGTGTGGGTACTGGCCACGCTGGGCCCGCGCTGGACCACACGCATTATCGTCACGCGTGACGCGCCGCTGGTAAAGCGTGGGCCGTTCCGTTTCGTGCGCCACCCCAACTACATGGTGGTGACCGCCGAAATCGCGGTGCTGCCGTTGACGTTTGGCCTGGTGTGGGTAGCGCTGCTGTTTACTGTGCTCAACGCCGCCATGCTGACGGTGCGGATCAGGGCAGAGAACAGCGCGCTCTACGGCAGCGCCGGAATCAGCGCTTAGCGGCCGCCTGGCGTTCTGCGCGGATGCGCAGCATCGCGGCGTGGCACACGGGGGAAGTCTCATTGATCTTGGCGATCATGCAGGCTTCCACCTTCTTGCGGCTCAACGATTTCATCTCGGCCGGGCACAGCCGCCGCGCTTCCTGCACGCAGGCCTTCTTGCCGGGATCAGCCTCGGCCAAAGCGGGCGTCTGGCTCATGCCGATCAGCATGGCACCAAGACCCAGAATAACGCTGGCAGCACGTGCATTCATGAACGGTTTCCTTGCAAACAGGGTGCAGTTGCGACGGCCCACCGTATCGATTGGACTGCCTGAACCCAAGCTTGTCAACGCAGCTTGGCAATGCTCAGGCCATCGGCCTTGGCCCGATCCTTGACCGATTCCTCGGTGCGGGTGAGCGCCTTGGCAATGGATTTGAGGCCCATGCCCTTTTTGGCGAGGGTGTGAAGCTTATGGAGTTCAGCAGGAGTCCAGGGCTGGCGATGACGTTCGAACTTTTCGGCCATGGCCGCGCGGTAGGGCATGACGGGGCGCCTGTCCAAGAAAACGGCAATACCAACCTGCACGGTTTCCAACCCATGAGGACGCCTTCTGGCGGCCTTCGGCAAGGCGCATCCGCCGGCGTGATGTGGTGCATCATGCCAAGGATGCAACGCAGTCCGAAGGTCGCCAGAAGGCGCCCGCAGGGTTGCGCTCCCCCGTCCGTTGGACTTTGTCGCGACCTTGCAACGATGCGCCCACATCGCAGCTGCGGCCGCTCCTCGCCAACGAACGGGGGAGCGCAATCCTCATGGGTTGGAAACCGTGCAGGTTGGTATGAGCCACAGAAAACGGGGGCCGGCATCGCTGCCGGCCCCCAATGCGCCTGTGGCCGTTTAACCGGCGTTGTGTTCGGCCATGGCCGACGGACCGAGGGCGGGGGCCTTCCAGGGCACGAAGCCCCTGGGCCGTTGGCGGCGTCCGGCATGGCCAGGCGGCGCCAAAGCTCCCGTGCACGGTCCGTATCGCCCGCTCGGGGAAGAGCGAGGCCTGACCTGCTGCGCAACGCCGCTTGCGGGCGGCATCACGGGCGTGGCCTTTGCCTCGAAGCACCGCTCCCACGCGCGCCGATCATGAACGCACGGGACGGACCCCGCCGGGGCAAAGGACAGGCATATGGTGGTTGCGAAACAGTTCCAGGCCGCGTGTCCAGACACCAGCCAAGGCGGAATTGCTGCGCACAAAACCATTGCCGCAAGCCCCCTCGCGGGCGCCGTCACACCCGCTCACCATGCCGTGAAGGCACGAGCGGACATGGCCGGTGTTCCGTTTGGCAAAAGGCTTGCACTTCAAGAAAATAGCGCCGTAAATCATCGGCTTGTACCAGCTGATCGGCGGCACGTTTTCCTGTCGATAAAGGGATGCTGCGCCTGTCTTTCGAGTCGCGCAAGAGGGAATTTTGCGGATGGTTTGACAGGCGGGACGAGCGGTTCAACCTGTCACAAACCATCGCGCCACGCGGCGAGCTTTCCCACGGCGGCGCGCAACATGGGCGGCGGCTTGCAGTGGCACAGCCGCACGATATGGCGCGGCGCGGGCGGGCCTTCCCACAGCGCGGAAAGCGGAATGGTTGCCACGCCCGCTTCGGCGACGGCGCGCGTGGCGAAGGTGCGATCATCCAGGGGCACGCCGCTCTGCGCCAGATCGATGCACGAAAACCAGGTGGCGCTGCCGGGCAGGGTGGCAAAGCCATGGTGGGCCAGCGCTTCCAGCAGCGCCTGGCGCGATGCCGCCCAATCGGCCACCTGGGCATCGATCAGCGCATCATCGGTCAGCCCTTCTGCCACGGCCCATTGCAGCATCGGCGGCGTGGTAAACGTCAGGAACTGGTGCGCGCGCGCAACCACCGTGGCCAGTGCCGGATCGGCCACGAGCCAGCCCACCTTCCACCCCGTGGCGCCAAAGATCTTGCCGGCCGATCCCACCTTGATCGTGCGCGCGGCCATACCCGGCTCTGCCATCAGCGAGGCATGGCGCAGGCCATCGAACCGCACCACCTCCCACACTTCGTCACAGATGGCGATCAGGTTGGCGGAAACGCAGAGCTGCGCCAGCGCCGTCCGCTCTGCCGCGCTGGTCACCGTGCCGGTGGGATTGAGCGGATCGTTGAGGATCAGCGCGCGGGTGCGCGGCGTGATCGCGGCGCGCAGCGCATCGATTGGCATGGCCCAATCGGGCGGCGCCAGGCCCACGAACACCGGCACCCCGCCAGCGCGGCGCACCAGCGGGGCATAGGCATCATAGGCCGGCGCCAGCACGAGCACCTCGTCTCCCGCGCGGACAGTGGCAAGGATCGCCGCTGCCACCGCCTCCGTTGCGCCCGACGTAACGATGACATGCTCGCGCGCCAGGGCCAGGCCCTGCCGCCGGGCATAGAACGCGGCGACCGCATCGCGCAGTTCGGGCACGCCGGCCATCGGGGGATATTGCTGCGATCGTTCCGCCATGGCCCGCGCGGCGGCTTGCGCCAGCGCGAGCGGCGGCGGGCCATCGGGAAAGCCCTGGCCGAGGTTGATCGCGCCATGCTCCCGCGCGAGGGCCGACATCGCCTCGAAAATCGTGGTGGGCATGGTGGCATAGAGCGGGTTCAGCGAAGGCGCGGTCATCCCGCGATCTTAGGCACCCGATGCGACGACGCAAAGCCTGTTGCACTGAGATCACAATTTGCTAGCCTCTTTCAGGCGAACCGGGGGGCAAGGCAATGCGCAAGGCGTGGCAGGCAGGCGTGGCGGGATTGGCACTGGTGCTGTGCGGCGCCAGTGGGGCGCAGGCGCGCCAGATGGCAGACCTGATCCTGCACAATGGCCAGGTGCTGACGGTGGACAAGCGTTTTGCCGTGGCGTCGGCTGTGGTTGTGCGCGGCGATCGTATTGTTGCGGTGGGCGGGGAAGGGCTGCTCAAGCGCTTTGCGGCGCGCGATGTGGTCGATCTCAAAGGCCGCACCCTGATGCCCGGCTTCATCGATACGCATCTGCATCCCGCGCCGATCAAGCCCAGCGACATTGCCGTGGCCAGCGCCACCAGCATGGCACAGGTGCAGGCCATGCTGCGCGACAAGGCCCGCGCGCTGGGGCCAGGGCAATGGATCACCGGCTATGGCTGGCAGGAAGCCAACCTGGCGGAAAAGCGCAACATAACCCGTGCCGATCTCGATGCGGCCGTGCCTGACAATCCCGTGCTGCTGGTGCGCGCCGGATCGCATTCGGCCGTGGCCAACAGCCTGGCGCTGAAGCTGGCGGGGATCGACCGCAACACGCCCGATCCCGCCGGTGGGCTGATCGAGCATGATGCCAGTGGCGAGCCCAACGGTATCATCCGCGAAAGCTATGGCGCGGTGCTGCGCCTGATCCCCCAGCCCGGCTGGGACGTGATGAAGCCGGCAACGGTCACCTGGCTCCGCTCCATCCTGGCGCTGGGCATCACCAGTTTCCACGATGCCAGCGGATCGATCGACGACGAGCCCTATGGTGCGGGCGGCCCGGCGCCCGGCGAGCAGGGGCTGGACCTGCTGGGCGCGGGAATGACCTTTCGCCGTGCGCGCGAACTCTATGCGGAAATGGGTGACCGCCTGCCGCGCGTGACCATGTACATCAGCTATCCCGGTGCCGCGCGGCTCAAGGCCTTCCCGCATCACACCGGTTATGGTGACAATCATGTGCGCCTGGGCGCGATTGGCGAGAACGCGGTGGACGGCGGCTTTACCGGCCCCACCGCGTGGCTGCTGGCCGATTACAAGGGGCAGCCTGGCTTTCGCGGCAAGGGCCGCTTCACCGATGCGCAGCTTCAGGAGATGGTTGATACCGCGGCCGTGGCCGGCTGGCAGATGGGCCTGCACTGCATTGGCGACGCGGCCATCGTGCAGACTGTCAATGCCTATGACATGGCGCTCAAACGCCTGGCGGCGCAGGGCAAGATGCCGGCTGACCACCGCTGGTTCACCGATCATTTTACGATCATGCCGCCCGATGCCACGATGCAGACTATGGCGCGCGACAAGGTGATGATCGCCCAGCAGCCCAATTTTCTCTACAACCTGGAAGACCGCTACACCCAGGTGCTGGACGATTGGCGCCTGGCGCATAACAATGCGGTGGCCACGCCGGTAAAGAAATTCGGCCTGTTCATGGCCTTCGGCAGCGACAACCTGCCGGTGGGGCCGCTCGTCGGCCTCTATGCTGCGATCACCCGCAAGGGGCCCAGCGGCGTGGTGCACGGCGCGGAAGAAGCCGTTTCACGTGCCGAGGCGATTCGCATGTACACCGCCAATGGCGCCTATCTGTCTTGGGAAGAAAACCAGAAGGGCACGCTGGAACCCGGCAAGCTGGCCGACATGATCGTGCTGCCGTTCGATCCGCTGACCGCGCCACCCGAAGCCCTGCTCAACGGCAAGGTGGATATGACGTTCGTGGGTGGCAAGCTGGTCTACGACAGCCGCCTGCGTCGCTGACGGGGCATTGGCCCTGCGCCGATCGGCGCGGGTCAGTGCGCCGTCGCGGGATTGTAGCCAGGATAGAGCAGCGTGATATCCTGCGGGGCATGGCACTGCTTCACGGCGGTAGTGGCATGGCGCAGCCGCTCTGCGGTAAGCGAGGCGTTGGACAGCGCATGCTGGCGCTCGCGGCCCACTTCATCGACGGTGAATGGGCGGGTGCCGGCCGGCACGCTATGCCCGCCCAGCACGAAGACCACGTAGTTCATCAGATCGGCCAGTTCGGCATTGTCGCGAATACGGCTGTGCGCCACGTTGGGCAGGCGCAGCAGATAGGCGCGGCTATCGGGCGTGCACATGAACCAGCCGACGCGGCCCAGCAGTTCGGGCAGCTGTGCCGGCACCGTGCTGCCGTTCACGCCGTGGCAGCCGCCGCAATTCTCGATATAATCCACCCGCGCCTGGTTGGGATCTTCCATCACCGGTTGCGCCATAGCGGGGGCGGGCGCGGCATCGTGCGCCGCGCTCAGCCGCGTGGCGAGGCTGGCGCTGAGCAATGCCGTGGCCGCCAGCAGGGAAAGACGCGCGATCTTCATGGCCGCTGCGCTCAGGCCGCGCCGACCAGCACGGCGGTGGAGCAGTGGTATTCCATGCTCTGCGTACCGAAGCACCAGATGATATCGTTGTTGAGCTGCGGCACATAGATCTGCGTTTCGCGATCGGCATTGTCGCAATTGCACTTGTTGCAATAGGATTTGCCGCAGCAATCGCGATAGGCGATCAGGTACGACTTGCCGTCTTCGGGATTGACGCAGGTGCCTACCCACGACACCGGAGAGGGTTCGGCCCCGGCCGGGCAGGTGTGTACCCCACCGCCGCAGCAGGTGCACAGCGCGCCGTCGATCGCGCAATAGCGCCAGTAATCGCACTTGGTGTTGTCGGTTACCTGCGCGCCACGGGCAAAGGTGGTCTTCGCCTCTGGCCCTCGATCGGGCTTGGCCGGCGCGGCATTGGCACGGCTCACCGGCAGCACGGGGAATAGCGGCGCGGCCACCAGTGCGGTGCCCAGCCGGGCGAGGATGCCCCGGCGCGACGTGCCGCCGGCAAAGCGCCGCAAGACCTTTTCGCCCAGGCTGTCAGCATCGAAATGGATCATGATCGTTGCCCCTAGAACTTTTCTCGTAGCGTTTGCGTCAGGCCACCGCGCCATGCATGCGGGCGACATAGTCCTGCACCGAATGAACCCCCATTTCGTGGGCAATCACCAGGCTTTCGAGGTGCTCGCGGCTGTTGACCAGCCCCTTGGACAGGACCACGCCCTGGTCATCGAGCAGCACGGCAAACGGCAGCTTGCCCACGGCAAAGGCCTGGCCCACTTCCGGCCCATTGACGAACGGATAGGCTTCCAAGCCATGGCGCGCGATCATCTCGCGCTGCGCGTCCACCGTATCGTCGCCCACGAAGGTCAGCGCCACGCGCTCGTCGCGGGCAAAGGACTTGGCCATGGGGATCAGGTTCTTGCACAGCGGGCACGAGGCAGACACGAACATCAGCAGGCGCAGCGGCGTGCCCCTTGCCGCGCCGCCCACGCTGATCGCCGCGCCATCGAGCGTGTGGCTGGCCACCGCCTGGCTGGCCGCACCCACCGCCGGGCC
>NZ_KE148318.1:0-10590 GCF_000410615.1 Novosphingobium sp. B-7
GCCGAGGCTGCCCATGCCGGCCAGGCGCAGGGTGTCGACCGCCGGCACAGCCACGCCGTTCCACGCCAGCGACCCCATCCACAGCGCGTTGCTCACCGGTGGCGGAGCGAGGGCAGATTCGGGCAGCGTGGCGACGATGGCGTGGGCATCGAGCGCCAGGCGCTGCCCACCGGCGCGGAACACCAGGCAGGTGACCTTGTCACCCGCGCCATGGCCCAGGCGGTGTTCGTGGCGCTGCCCGGCAAGGCTGTCGGGCACCAGGGGCAGGCCCGGCATGGCGGCAAGTTGCGCGGTATCGAGCACGACCCCGCGCGTGTCGCCGTGCAGGAAGCCAGCGGCGGCAAGACGGTGGAGCGGCGCGTCGTCAGGATAGTGCAGGGCGCCCAGCGCGCTTTCGGGCAGGCGGGCAATGCCTTCGATGCAATCGAGCAGAAGGCCGGTAACGCCGCCTTGGTGCCGCACGATCGCGACGATGCCATCGTGCACGCATGCCGGGGCCAGGCCCAGCATCAGCCCCATGTCGATGACGGGGATGATCGCCCCACGCACCGCGATGGCCCCGGCCAGATCGGGCCGGGTGATCGGAAAGGGCAAGAGCTGCGCCGGCCGGGGCACCACCTCGCGGATCGCTGCCGTCGCCATCGCCAGCGTGATGCCGGCTACCTGCAACAGGCCATAGAGGCGCGAGGTTGCGGCTGGCCCGGCCGGTTCAGGCGGGGTCATGGGCGGCGGCGGCCAGTTCCTGGATCAGGGTGACGATGTGGCGCGCCACCTCGTCCTGGGCCAGGGCAGAGCGGGTGATCACTTCGATCGCAGAACTGGTGTCACCCACGCTGGCGGCGATCGCACTGAACGCGCTTTGTGCAGCCTGGGCGCGCTCGGTGCCCATGCCGATGCGCACCAGGCTTTCCTCGATCAGCCGGCTGATATCGCGCGCAGCGGTGCTGCTGCGTTCGGCCAGCTTGCGCACCTCGCCCGCCACCACGGAAAAGCCGATGCCATGCTCGCCGGCGCGCGCTGCCTCGATCTCGGCATTGAACGCGAGCAGGTTGGTCTGCCCGGCGATCTCGGAAATGACGCGCACGATCTCGGCAATCCCGGTGGCCGATTTCTGGATCAGTTCGATCGATTCGAGCGCAGACTTGAGCGCCACGCCGCCTTCATCGGCCTTCGTCTCGGTCAGATTGGCCAGCTTGTTGGCGGTTTCGGTGCTGCGGTTGATTTCCTCGATGGTGCGGCCCAGGCGATCGGCCACGCCGGCGGTTTCCTGCGATCGCGCGGCGATCTTCTGCTCCAGGCGCACCTGCTCGGTTACGTCCGTAGCGTATTTGACGATGCGGCGCGGCTTGCCGCGCAAATCGAGCACGGGATTGTATGTCGCCTGGATCCAGACGTCGCGGTTGTGCTTGCCCACGCGGTGAAACCGGCCCGACTGGAACTGCCCCTGGTTGAGCGCAATCCAGAAATCGGCATATTCGCGGGTGCGGACAAACTCGGGCAGGCAGAACATCGCGTGATGCTGGCCCAGGATCTCGCGCGGGGAATAGCCCATAACCGACAGGAAATTGTCGTTGGCGCTCACCACGTTGCCATCCAGATCGAATTCCACCACGGCCATGGCGCGGTCGATCGCTTCCAGCTTGGCTTCGTATTCGGCAGTGGACAGGCGCTCGGCGGTGATATCATAGGCTATCTTGAGCACCCGCTCCAGCTTGCCATCGGCACCGCGGATCGGGGTGTAGGAGGCGCGCACCCAGATATCCGTCTCGTTCTTGCCCACGCGCTTGTAGGCGCCATGGCACACCTGGTCGCGGCGCAGGGCGGCCCACAACTCGCGATAGGCATCCGATGCGGCCGTGTCCTTGTCGCAGAACAGCGTGTGCGACTGGCCCATCACCTCGGCCAGGGTATAGCCGGTCAGCTTGAGATAGTTTTCGTTGGCGGCCACCACTTCGCCATCCATGGTGAATTCCACCAGGGCCACGGCGTGATCGAGTGCGCCGAGCTTGGCCTGCGCGTTGAACCGCGCCAAGCCATCGCGGCTGATGTCGATGCCCACCGCCAGGATGCGCGTGGGCAGCCTTTCGGCGGTATCGAGACGCGTGAACGCCAGGCGCACCCACACCGGCGGACGATCCTGCACCGCCAGGCGCAGCGCGGCAACCTGGCCCTGGCCATCGGTCAGGCGCTGCCAGAAGGCCGGCTCCGTGCTGGGGTCCTGCAAACCCTCGTGGCAAAGATTGTGATAGCGCCGCCCGACAAGGTCTTCGGCCGGCTCGCCGAGCAGATGGGCAAAGTTTTCGTTGGCGCCGATGATCACGCCGTCGCCGGTGAACTCGCACAGCAGCAGCGCGCGTTCGATCGCGTCGTTGCGCTGCACGGTCGCGTTTTCCTGCGCGCGCTTGCGATCGGTGGCGGAAATCGGTGTCTGGTCCGTCATGGCCTGAAAACCCCCAGTTCAAAACCCCATCCCCGGGGGTCGCGCGCGTTGTGCCGTGTGGGTGGTGGTGTAACCAGGCCATGGTTGATCGCGCTTGTCCCCGCGCCTGCGCATTGCCACGCAGTATCGGCCACAGGATGCCATGCGCAATTCCGGGCTTGATTATGTCAATTGAATAAGTAGACAAACAGGGCAAATGCCCAGCGACCAGAGGATGCCATGAGCGACACAACGCCAGAAACCCGCACGCCCCGTCCCGAAACCCTGGCCCTGCATGCCGGCTGGCGCGCCGATCCGGCCACCGGCGCGGTGGCCGTGCCAATCTACCAGACCACGTCGTATCAGTTCGACAGTACCGAGCAGGCCGCCAACCGCTTTGCCCTCAAGGAACTCGGGCCAATCTATACGCGGCTGGGCAATCCGACGACCGACGTGCTGGAACAGCGGGTGGCGGCGCTGGAGGGCGGGGCCGCTGCGGTGGCCGTGGCATCGGGCCAGGCGGCCTCGACCTATGCCGTGCTCAACCTGGCGCGGGCGGGTGACAATATCGTCAGCTCCACCGATCTCTATGGCGGCACCTGGAATCTGTTTGCCAACACGCTCAAGGATCTGGGCATCGAGGTGCGCTTTGTCGATCCGGCCGATCTGCAAGGCTTTGCCCGCGCGACCGACGACCGCACGCGGGCCTATTACGCGGAAAGCCTGCCCAATCCCAAGCTGGTGGCCTTTCCGATTGCCGAAGTGGCGGCAATCGGGCGCAAGCTGGGCGTGCCGCTGATCGTCGACAATACTGCCGCCCCGCTGCTGATCCGCCCGTTCGACCATGGCGCGGCGGTGGTGGTCTATTCCTCGACCAAGTACCTGGGCGGGCATGGCACCTCGATCGGCGGCCTGATCGTGGATGGCGGCAACTTCGCGTGGGACGAATTTCCCGAACGCCAGCCGCTCTTCAACCTGCCCGATCCCAGCTATCACGGCGCGGTGTGGGCGCGCGATATCAAGCCGCTGGGGCCGATCGCCTATGCCATCCGCGCCCGCGTGATCCTGCTGCGCGACATGGGCGCGGCGCTGTCGCCGTTCAACGCGTTCCAGCTGATCCAGGGGATCGAAACGCTGCCGCTGCGGATCGAGCGGCACAGCCAGAACGCGGCGGCGGTGGCGCAATGGCTTTCCGGCCATGCCAAGGTCACGCGCGTGATCCATCCCTCGCTGGCCCAGGGCCGCGCGGCAGACCTGGCCGCGAAATATCTGCCGCACGGGGCAGGGGGGCTGGTCGGCTTCGAACTGGCCGGTGGTGCCGATGCCGGGCGGGCGTTCATCGATGCACTCAAGCTGTTCTACCACGTTGCCAATATTGGCGATGCGCGCAGCCTGGCGATCCATCCGGCGTCTACCACCCATTCCCAGCTTTCTGCCGAAGAGCAGGCCGCTGCCGGGGTCAGCCCCGGTTATGTGCGCCTGTCGATCGGCATCGAGCACATCGACGATATCCTGGCCGATCTGGAACAGGCACTGGCGGGGGCGTGAATCGCATGTTTTGAACAGGCTGGCGGTTGACTTCCCAGGGGGGCGCGCAAATGTGGCGCACCCCCAACTCCTTCCGGGATTTGCCGATGCGCTCGTTGACCGCCCGCCTTTCTGCCGCCGCCGCCGTTCTCTCGCTTGCGCCCGCCATGGTGCCCACCCTGGCCCACGCCGCGGCGCCTGCACCCGATGTGGCCTGGGATCTGGTGCGCGACCTGACCACGCAGGTCGGCCCGCGTCCCGCTGGCAGCCCGGCCGAGGCCCGCGCCCGCGAGTGGGCCGCCGCCCGCCTCAAGCAGCTGGGCTTCCAGAACGTGGCAATCGAGCCGTTCACCATGCGCGCCTATCGCCGCGGGATCGACAAGGCCGAACTCGTCGGCTTTGCCGCGCAGCCGCTGGCGATCACCGCGCTGGGCTATTCCGGCGCCACGCCCGAGGCGGGCATCACCGCGCCGCTGGTCTACTTCCCCTCGCTCGCCGCGCTGGAAGCGGCGCCCGATGGTTCGCTGTCCGGCAAGATTGCCTTTATCGATCATGCCATGGCGCCAACCCAGGATGGCAGCGGCTATGGCCCCTATGGCAACGTGCGGCGCAAGGGGCCGGGCGTGGCCGTGGCCAAGGGCGCGCTGGCGGTGGTGATCCGCTCTGTCGGCACCGACAAGCACCGTAACCCGCACACCGGGGTGATCAGCTGGGCCAAGGGCGTGAAGCCCATTCCCGCCGGCGCAGTATCCAATCCCGATGCCGATCAGATTGCGCGGCTCGCCGCCACCGGCCAGCCGCTCAAGCTGCACCTGACGCTGACCGGCCAGATCATCGACAATGCGCCTTCGGGCAACGTGGTGGGCGAATTGCCAGGTCGCGATCCTTCGCTGCCGCCGGTGCTGGTGGCGTGCCACCTCGATAGCTGGGATCTGGGCACCGGGGCGATCGACGATGGCGCCGGCTGCGCCATCGTGGCTGGCGCGGCGCTGGGCGCGCAGACCAGCGGGCCCGATGGCGGCAAGCCGCTGCGCACGATCCGTGTGCTGTTTGCCGGTAGCGAGGAAGTGGGTGGCTTTGGCGGCGAAGCCTATGCGCAAAAGCATGGCAAGGAGCCGCATGCCCTGGCGATGGAAAGCGATTTCGGCGCAGACCGGGTATGGCGGGTGATCACCAATTTCGCGCCGTCAGCCGATGCGGTGAAGGCGCGCCTGCTGGCCGCGCTCAATCCGCTGGGCGTGGTGCCGGGCGATGGCACGGCCAATGGCGGCGAAGATGTGGGCGCGATCATTGCCGCGCAAAAGCTGCCGGTGGTGGACCTGAACCAGGACGGCACCCACTATTTCGATCTGCACCACACGCCCGATGATACGCTGGACAAGATCGATCCGGCCACGTTGGCGCAGAACGTGGCCGCCTGGCAGAGCACGCTGGCGATCGTCGCCAACGAGCCTGGGCCGATCGCCGCGCGTTAAGCGGCGCGCGCTGGCCCGCCAGGGTGGTGATCAGCCTGCCTGGTCAGCCTTGGCGGCCAAGCGTTTCGGGGAACAGCACCACGGTGGTTACGCCGGGATTGGCGGCCCCGTCGGTGCCGCTGCGCACGCGGTGGCTGCCGCCCAGCTGCGCCACCAGCCCGGCAATGATCGCCGTGCCCAGCCCGCGCCGCGTGCGCACGCCGCCCGGGATATGATCGGCCGGATCGGCGGCCGGCATGCCGCGGCCATTGTCTGCCACGGTCAGACACAGCCGGGCATCATCGACCCGTTCCAGCCGCACGTCGATGCGCCCGGGCTGGCCAGGCGCAAAGGCATGCTTGAAGCTGTTGGCGAGCAGTTCGGTCAGCAGCAGCACCAAAGGCAGCAGGCGGCCCACCTCCAGCCGCACATCCTCGGCCACCACGTCCACGTCCACCGCATCGGCATCGGCCATTTCGCGCGCCAGGTTCACGGCCGAGGCCAGGATTTCGCTGATCGGCTTGGTCTGCGCGGCCGGATCATAGAGCTGGCGATGCACCCGGCCCATCATCTCGATGCGCTGGTCCGCGCGATCGATCAGCGGCAGGGCGAGTGCTGGGTTGCGTTCGATCTGGCGCCGCTGCAGCCGCAGCATCGAGGCGACCGAGGCCAGGTTGTTGGCTACGCGGTGCTGCAATTCTTTGAACAGCAAGGCTTGGTTTGCCGCCATCTCGGCCAGGCGCGCTTCGCTTTCCTCCAGCTGCCGCTGGCGGCGGGTGAGGCCATCGATCAGCACGATGTCTACCGCCACCACGCCGGTGTAGAACAGCATGGCCGTGGCCACTTGCGGGGTAACGAAAAAACTGAATTCGGGCGGCACGAAAAAGTACCATGCTGCCAGGCCGCTCAATATCGCGCAGACGATGCCCGGGCCGCGCCCGGCGATGAACGTGGCGATGATGACCGCAGGAAAGAATGTCAGGAACGGAAAGCCTGGCGGAAACAGATCATCCGCCAGCCAGCGCAGCAGCAGCGCCAGCATGAACAGCACGATGCCCACCGTATAGCGGGTGGGGGGGCTGCAGGATTGCAGGCCGCGGATGGACCAGAGCGGGGGGCGCGGCGCAGACGTCATTCCTTCCAGCATTGCCCGATGGCGCACCCCAGCGCAACCGTCGGCTCGACACGGCTGTCCAGCCCGTCCTAAAGGGCATGAGGCGTGGGCGATGGCCGCAGTGCATCACCGCGCGGCGCGCAAGTGGCATGGAGAGCATGGGATGGCAGAAGGCAACAGCGGGATCGGCGATGTGCGCGCAGCAGCACAGGCGCTCGCGCCCAAGATCGTGTCCTTGCGCCGCGCAATCCATGCCGAACCGGAACTGGGCCTGCACAACCCAGCCACGCGTGACAAGATCCGCGCCGCCCTGGCGCATCTGCCGCTGGAATGGGCGCAGGGGCCATCGACGACGGGATTGGTTGCCACCTTGCGTGGCGGGGCCGTGCCGGCTGGCGCGGATCGGCCCTGCGTTCTGCTGCGTGGCGATACCGACGCCTTGCCCATGCAAGAGGAAACCGGGCTCGATTTTGCCTCCACCATTCCCGGCGCGATGCATGCCTGCGGGCATGATACCCATGTCGCGATGCTGGCCGGCGCGGTGGAACTGCTGGCCGCGCGGGCGGAAGGACTGGCGGGCGATGTGCGCTTCATGTTCCAGCCCGGCGAGGAAGGGCACCATGGCGCGCGCTTCATGATCGAGGATGGGCTGCTGGGCGATCCGCTGCCCGATGCCGCGTTTGCGCTGCACATCATGCCCAACAGCCGGCATGGCCTGGTGGCGGGACGGGGCGGCGCGCTGATGGCCTCGGCCGACCAGTTCGAGATCGTGGTGGAGGGGCGCGGCGGTCATGCCTCGATGCCGCACGATGCGCTCGATCCCGTGCCGGTGGCGTGCGAGATCGTGAGCGCGATCCAGGCGATGGTCACGCGGCGGTTCTCGGTGGCCGATCCGGTGGTGGCCACGGTGGCGCGGATCGAGGCGGGCAGCGCGCACAACGTGATCGCCGATCGCGCGCGCATGATCGGCACCTTGCGCACGCTGTCGCCCGGCAACCGCACGCGTCTGCGCGCGGCGTTGGAAACCTGCGCCACCCATGTCGCCGCCGCCCACGGCCTGACCGCGCAGGTGACGCTGCACGAGGGCTTTCCCGTGACGATGTGCGATCCCCGCGCGGTGACCCTCGGCGAAGCGGTGGCCCGCGATCTGGCCGGGCCCGAGGCCTTTGTCCGGCTGGACCACGCCATCATGGCCGCCGAAGACTTTTCCTATGTGCTCGAACAGGTGCCCGGCGCCATGTTCTTCCTGGGTGTGGCACACGAGGGGGCGGACTGGCGCCATGCCTGCGGCATCCATTCCACCCGCATGGTGGTGGATGAAGCGGCCCTGCCGACGGGCACCGCCCTGCTCGCCGGGTGCGCGCTGCGCTATCTGTCGCAGGGTTTTGCCGGTTTGCAGGTGTAGCGCAAAATTTTCGCTATCGCGGGGAACCGCTCCCGGCCCTGGCGCATTTTGCCGCCATTAAGTGGCATTCTGCCATGGGTCGAGAGAACATCAGGAACAAACGTTTGTCGAGTGACAGGGCAGATCAGGCGCCGGAGCGCCCGGACGAGGCCACGAAGGCGGGTGAAGCCGCGAGCGGCGACGACAGGGCGTTTTACGATGCCGGCGGCGCTGGGCAGTCTGCTGGCCCGCAACGTGCAAGCCAGGCCGGTGGCGCCTATGACGACAGCGCCGAACGGTTCCTTGCCAACCATCCTGACGATGCTTTTATCGGTGCCTCTGGCGTGCTGTTCGAGCAGGCCATGGCCCAGACCCGCATGGCCGTCTGTCTGTGCGATCCGCATACGCCCGACGCCCCGATCGTCTTCGTCAACCGCGCGTTCCGCTGGCTGACGGGCTATGAAGAACATGAGATCATTGGTCGCAACTGCCGCTTCCTGCAGGGGCCGGGAACCGATCGCAGCGCTGTTGCCCGTATTCGTCAGGCAGTCGAAAACGAAGACGTGGTGGTGGTGGAACTGCTCAATTATCGCAAGGACGGTTCAGCGTTCTGGAACGCGCTGCACCTGGGCCCGATCTATGACGCGCAGGGGCGCCTGATCTATTATTTCGGCAGCCAGTGGGACGTGTCCGACGTGCGCGCCGCCCGCGCCGACGAACGCCACGCCCGCGAATTGGCGCGCGAACTGTCGCACCGCATGAAGAACATGTTCGCGGTGATCGGCGGCATCGTCAACTTTACCGGGCGCAGCCGCGGAATCGAGGTTGAGGCGCGCGAGATCAACGATCGCATCCAGGCCCTGGGCCGCGCCTATGAAACCACGCTGGACGAGGCATCGAGCGGGTCGATCGAAGTCGGCCAGGCGATCCGTTCGGTGCTGTCGCCTTATGACCCGGATGGAAAGCGCATTCATTTCAAGGGCAACGGGTTACGCAGCGATTTCTCCGCGGTTTCGGTGCTGGGCCTGTCGCTTCACGAACTGGCGGTGAACGCAGCCAAGCATGGCGCGCTCAGCAGCGATGGGGGCGAGGTTACGGTTGCCTGGCAGAAGAACGGTTCCAGCGAGGCACCCACGATCGTGATCGACTGGATCGAACAGGGCGGGCCGGCGGTAAACCCGCCCGAAAACAACGCGGAGGCGCCCACCATGGGGATCGTCGACCGCATGCTGCACATGGCAAGGGGCAACATCATGCGTGACTGGCATCCCGATGGATTGAGGGCAAGGCTGCGCGTTCCCCTGCGCGAGGACGCAGTCTGATGGGCCAGTCGTGTTGCCCGAATGATGGTTGTCGCGTGCTGGTGCTCGATGACGAGCCCCTCATTCTGCTCGATCTGGAATTTGCGGTGGAGGACGCAGGTTGCGTTCCGCTGACCGCGCTTGAACTGGCCGAAGCGCTGGCAATTGCCGAGAGCGAGCACATCGTGGCGGCCATTCTCGATGTCTCGCTCGCCCATGGCCAGACCTGCGCCCCGGTGGCCAAGGCACTGGCGGAACGTGGCGTGCCCTATGTCCTGCATACCGGCGATCTTGATCGCATGGATGAAGCCGTGCGCAAGCTAGGCGGCGTGCTGGTGCCCAAGCCCACCCCGGCGGCGGTTGTCGTCAGCCGTGCCCTGGAAGGCGTGACGCAGCGCCAGGGTGCCTGAGCCCAGGCGTATCCGCGCCCTGGTTTAAACGCAGGCAAGTTTTGCTTGGGCTGGTGTTTTTCACGACCAGCCCCTATCTCGCGCGCCATCGGAAGGAGTTTCCATGGCGACGACGCACAAGACCCGCATGCTTATCATCGGTTCCGGCCCGGCAGGCCTGACGGCGGCCATCTATGGCGCGCGCGCCGGGATGGAGCCGATCGTGGTGCAGGGGCTGCAGCCCGGCGGGCAGCTGACCATCACCACCGATGTCGAAAACTATCCCGGCTTCCGCGACGTGATCCAGGGCCCCTGGCTGATGCAGGAAATGGAAGCGCAGGCGCAGCATGTCGGCACGCGGATGATGTGGGACACCATCACCGATATCGATCTGGCCGGCCCTCCGTTCCGCGCCGTCGGCGACAGCGGCGATATCTATGAAGCCGA
Source organism: Novosphingobium sp. B-7 (assembly GCF_000410615.1). Lineage (NCBI taxonomy): Bacteria > Pseudomonadati > Pseudomonadota > Alphaproteobacteria > Sphingomonadales > Sphingomonadaceae > Novosphingobium > Novosphingobium sp. B-7. The sequence continues at coordinate 10,036 of NZ_KE148318.1, forward strand.
TACCCTGGTGATCGCCACCGGTGCCCAGGCCAAGTGGCTGGGCGTACCGGGCGAACAGCTGCTGTCGGGTAAGGGTGTTTCGGCCTGCGCCACCTGCGACGGGTTCTTCTATCGCGGCAAGAAGGTGGTGGTGATCGGTGGCGGTAACACTGCCGTGGAAGAAGCACTCTACCTTACCAACCATGCCGAGCATGTCACGCTGATCCACCGTCGCGACAGCCTGCGCGCCGAACGCATCCTGCAGCAGCGCCTGCATGCCCACCCCAAGATCAGCGTCTTGTGGAACAAGGCCGTGGCCGCGTTTTCAGGCGATCCGATGGCTGGCGGCCTCAAGGCGGTGGAACTGGTCGATACGGTGACCGGCGAAGGCAGCCGCGTGGAAACCGACGGCGCGTTCGTCGCCATTGGCCATGCGCCGGCTACCAGCCTGTTTGCCGGCAAGCTCGCGCTCGATGAAAGCGGCTATATCGTGGTTGAACCCGGTACGCCCAAGACCGCCATCCCCGGCGTGTTCGCCTGTGGTGACGTGATGGACCACACCTACCGCCAAGCCGT
>NZ_KE148318.1:10600-11145 GCF_000410615.1 Novosphingobium sp. B-7
CCGCCAAGCCGTGACGGCGGCGGGCACCGGCTGCATGGCCGCGCTTGATGCCGAACGCTTTGTGGCAGAGCTGGACTTTGCCACCGGGCAACTGACCCAGGCCTAATCGCCTAGCGCGGCAAGTACCTGGTGCAACAGCCATTCCGGCGCATCGGCAAAGGAATGGCTGGTTCCAGTTTGGCCGATCACGCGCGGATCGGCGCCCCAATGGCTGGCAAACAGCTGCGCGGTGCGGTCACCCTGCGCGAGCAGGATGGTAACCTTACCGCGATAGCTGGCCAGCGCCGCGCGCATCTCTTCTGCCAGCGCTGAAGCCGCCTGGGGCGCAGCGGCGGTGCGCAGCCCGCCCGCCAGCTTGCCCAGCGCCACCTTGCCGGCCAGCAGGCGGGCCCATTGGCGCGGATCGGCCAGGCGGCGCAGATAGTGGCGGGGCAGCGCGGCGGGAGAATGAACCGGCGCCGTTTCATTTTCCCCGTCCACCGTCCAGGGATTGGCCAGGATCAGCCCGTCAAGGCCAGGCAGCGTGGCGGCATGGAGCATCAGCG
>NZ_APCQ01000395.1:0-12515 GCF_000410615.1 Novosphingobium sp. B-7
CCCGACGAGGTCGAAGCGGCAGTGCTCGGCGCGCAATGGGTCGCAAGCCGGGGCGATCCGGTGCTCGCCAATGCCGCGCGCGACCTGATCGCGAAGATCACCAGCGTCGTTCCCGATCGGCTGCGGCCGCTCATTGCCGATCCCGCGATCGCCGCCCGATCGACCAAGCCGCCGCCGGTGCCCGATCGCATCGACCTGGCGCGCACGCGTGAATGGATACGCGAAGGCCGCAAGATCGCGATCGATTATCTCGACCAGCATGGCGAGCCAACCCGGCGCATCGTCTGGCCGATCATCCTGGGCTTCCTCGACGACACGCGAATGCTCGCCGCATGGTGCGAGCTACGCCAGGATTTCCGCCACTTCCGCGCCGATCGCATTTCCGCCGCCACGTTTCTCGAAGACGGTCATGGCGTTCGACCGGCTACGCTTCGCCAGCGCTGGAAGCGAGACATGACGGAGAGGCACGAGGCCGGGAGCGCGCGATGATCGACTGTTCCATGGCATGGACCGCGCCAGGTTTCATCGGGCGCGGCTTCGAGCAACCTGTATCCGGGACGAAATTCGAACAGCGGCCGCTCCGCTATGGCGCATCTGATCGACGTGGTAGCCGCACCATCGCGCGCGGGACTGCTTGATCGGCATTGTTGGCTCCGCCGCCAGTTCGATCCTGCATTGAGCCAAAGCTCCAGGACCTTTGGCCATACCGCGCTTCCAGACACCCTATCTCGGCGCGCGCCAGCCTTCCACTTTGCCTTCATCGGCATTGACGCGCAGCAGATCTCCCGTCGCGACCAGATTGAGGGGGTCATAGTCGAAGTCGGTGAGCGCCGGAACGCGCAGGACCACCGCTCCCAGCGCCGCCTTGGTCGTCGTCACGTTGAACAGCAGCGCGAGAGGGGCGGTGCCGGCTAGCCGCGTCATGTGGAAAATCGAAGACCAGCCAGACGACCCCTTCGCGCCGGGGAACACCAGAATCTTGCCAGCAAAGCTGACGCCGTTGAGTTCATGGCGGCTTTCGATCACCTTGCCGGCCATGGGGTTGACGCCGCCCCAGCCGGAGATTGTGTCGCGGGTAACCAGCGCTTCGCCAACCGTGATCCCGGGCACCACGCAGCGCCCATGGATCACGTAATCGGGCGCACGGGTGGGCAAGGCAGTGGCGCTCATGCGAGGTCTCCGCGCCAGACGCCGGTACAGGCTGCGTCGATGCATTCGGCGGTCGTGCCGAACCAACCTTCGATGCCCATGATCGCCGGGAGGTAGTGCGTCTGCTTGGCACTGTCGAACGCGGCGACCCGGGTGCCGGGCGGGACTGCCTGGCTGATCGCCGAGCAGGTGTCCGTCATCAGCATAGCGCCTGCCGCGCGCAAGGTGGCAGTGTGTCCCCCCGCGTCGGCCATGGCCTTAACCGCGCGACTGGTGAAGATCCATAACGCGCAATTGGCATGGACCCTGCGGCCCTTGATCAGCCGTGCCACCAGCACGATTTGTTCGATCGAGTAGTGCGGACAGCCGAGCATCACGAAATCGACTGCCGTGTTCTGCCCGACGCTGTTGAGCGTTTCCCAGGTGCGCCGCCGCGCCTGCGCGTCATAAACGAAGCGCTCGCCGCGTGGTGGCCCGCCAAATGCCGTTTCGAGATCGCGCGCTTCGGGCGTGATGCCGACCATATGGTACATCTCCACCCCGCCCGACGAGGCTGCCGCCGCGCCAAAATGCTTGTGCCGGATCAGCGACGGGTTGGTGATGGCGCCCGAGAGGACCGGGATCGTGTCTTCCACCGTCGCGCCGGTGAAGTAACCCAGCAAGCCCCAGTCGAACACGTCGTCCACCGACACCTGCACGTCGATGGAGTGCTGGCCCAGGCGGTAAGCGTCGCGATGAAAACCCCAGTTGGGAATGCGCCTGGCCAGCATGGCCGCGCTGGTCGATTCCCGCCCTTCACAATTGGTACGCCCGCCCACGACCGAATTGCAGAATACCACCGCGCTCGATTCCATCCAGGCGCAGTGCTCACCCATTACCGGGACATTGCCGGCAAGATAGGGGGTGCAGGTCTTGAGCAACTGGATGCCGTGCGCGGCGACCTGTTCCTCGTCGTAGCGGAAGTTGGCGTTGGCGGCTTCGGTCATGCCCTGCTCACGCCACAGTTCCGGGTCCATACCGCCCTGGAGGTGGCAGGAGAACGCGTTCATCCGCGGCACGTCGACCACGTCGTCGGAATCGAGGTCGAAACGCGAGAAGACTGCGCGATAATCGCCACCATCGGCTGCGTAGTATTCCTTCATCCACGGCGATGCCGAGCCAGGCACCCCGGCGACATTGTTGGTCTCGACAAAGTTTTCGGCGCCCAGCGCGTCGGCATAGCGGACCAGGAGTGCCATAGCGCGAGCCACAGCCGGGCCCTGCTCGCCATCGAGCATCGCCTGTTCCTGGGTGGTAAGCATGACCATGTCGGCTCCTTCCATCTTGTAGCAAGCTATCTTTTTGGGCCGAACTTCCGGCGTGGGAAGCTGGAGGTTCAGCGCATGGCGTCGAGGCGCTTGAGAATGCGCGTGAGCACGTCGACGGTGACGGACAGCTTTTCAGGTTCGATCCCGGCCAGCACGTCCCCACGCAGTTCGTTGGTGATCGCCATGATGTCTTCGATGGCCTTTTGTCCGGCGGGGGTAATGCGGTTGAGCGTGACCCGCCGGTCTTCGGTGCTCTGCTCGCGTTCGATCAGCCCGTCGCGGGCCAAGGCGTCGAGCATCCGCACCATCGTCGGGCCCTCTACGCTGATCAAGCGTGCCAGATCACCCTGGGTCAGCGCTGCATCAGAATAGGCCACGTGGAACAGTGTTTCCCAGCGTGCCATGGTCTGGTTGAGCGCCTTGATGCGATCATTGGCGACCTTACGCCACAGCCGCCCGGCGACAACGATTGCACGGGTGACGCGGAACAGGCCATCGTCGGTGCTGTCGCCGCTGGCGCGGCGATAGCGCATCAGGTGACGCTCGGATGCGTCGGTGTCAAAGCCGCCAGGCAGGTCGATCTCTTCGCGCCGCCGGCCAGGTCGTCGCTGCGCAGGCGCCTTGGGAGGAGCAGCCTTGGGGCCGCGCTTGTGATCGGTGCGGTCGCGCGTTCGCGCCTTGCCGTCGGTGTCGTCCATCGTCGTCACCATGCCCGAGGCCGGCGGGATTGTATAGTCTGCTACCGAAGCGGGCGCAGCAACGCGAGACCGGGGCCGGGCCACGGCTGGGTTAATCCCGCCCGCCGACCGGCAGGTCGAGCAGCACGGCCCCGGTGGCCATGGGTTGCACGTCGCGCCGATAGATGCCCAACCAACCATCGGCCGGCACCGGGAACGCATTGCCCGGCGCGGGCCGGCGCGCCAGTTCATTGGCCGCCACAGCCAGATCGAGGCGTCGCGCGGCGACGTCGATCTCGATACGGTCGCCGTCGCGTACCCTGGCAATCGGACCGCCGACGGCCGCCTCCGGGGCCACTTCGGCAATGGTCAGGCCCTTGAGGCACAGGCCGGAAAGCTGGCCATCGGTGATGAACGCGACATCGCGCGCGAGCCCCGCCGCATCGATCGCGAACAGCACGATCGACGCGCCGCCACCCATGGCCGGACCGCCTTTCAGGCCTTGGCCGCGCAACACCAGGACGTCACCCTTCTGCAACTCCCCTGCGGCGATGGCTTTCATGGCGCTGGCGGTATCCTCGAACACGCGGGCCGTGCCTTCGAATGCTTCGGGCCGGGTGCCGTCACGGATGCCCAGCTTGACCACCGCGCTTTCGGGCGCAAGTGAGCCCTTGAGGATCGCGATCGAGGGTCCATCGGAGACAGGACGATCGAGCGGACGGATGATCTCGGCATCGACGATGGTTGCGTCGGCAAGATCCTCGCCCATGGTACGGCCCGACGCGACCAGCACCTCGCGATCAAGCAGCGGTTCGAGTTGCTTGAGCATCGCCCGGGCGCCACCGGCGTCCTCGAAGCCCTCGATCCGGACTGGACCGTTGGGACGCACCGCAGCGAGTGTGGGCACCTTACGCCCCGCTTCATCCCAGATGGCAAAGAGGTCGGCATCGACTCCGCCTTCGGTCGCCGTAGCCTGCAAGTGCTTGATCGCATTGATCGAGCCCGAGACCGCCAGTACCATGGCGGCAGCATTGTAAAATGCGCCGGGCGTCATGATCCGGCGCGGGGTCAGGTCCTCGCGTACCATCTCGACGATGCGCGCGCCGGCTGCGCGGGCCGCGTCGAACATCTTCTCGCTGTTGGCCCGCACCGGCGCCGATCCGGCGATGCACATACCCAACGCCTCCACCACGCAATGCATCGTGTTGGCCGTGGCCATCCCGGCGCAGACGCCGGGGCCGCGGATGGCATTGCGGGTCACATCCTCCATCGCGTGCTTGCCGGGCTTGCCCAGGCTGGCACCGACGCCGCCCGAAAAGAGGTCCTCGATATCCACCGGATCGCCATCGACCATGCCCGATGCCTGATAGCCGCCAATCACCAGCAAGGTCGGGATATTGAGCCGCATCGCCGCCATCAGGTGGCCAGGCGGGGTCTTGTCGCAGCTGGTCAGGCAGACCATGCCATCGAGCATCGCTGCTTCGACCTGGGCCTCGATATCGTTGGTCACGAGATCGCGTGCAGCCAGAATATAGCTGCCCTGGCGTCCGGCTCCGGTGATGAAGTCGGAAGGGGCAGTCGTACGCACTTCGAAAGGCACGCCCCCGGCAGCGCGGATCGCGTCCTTGACCACTTTGGCCACACCGTCGAGGTGGGCAAAGCAAACCGCCAGTTCTGACGAAGAATTGACCACGGCGATCTTAGGCTTGAGAAGGTCTGCATCGGTAAGGCCGAGGGCGCGCCAATGGGCCTGGCGGACGGGCGAGTTGGCGGCAAGGCTGCGCAGCGGGCGTTGGGATTGCGGGTCGGGAGCGGTCATGGCCGGCCTTTCAGGACGTGGGGGAGAGAGAGGGGGCGGGAGAGTTTGCGATCGCCGTGGCGCGCTGCTCACGGCCGACCACCAGGGCGATGCCGAACGCGGCTAGCGCCAGCACCACGGGGCAGATCGCGAGGATGGCAAAGCTGGTCACCACTGGCAGGCCCGAGGCAAGCACCATGCCGCCCAGGATTGGCCCGGCGATGCCACCGATCTTGGCGACCGATGTGGCCCAGCCCGAGCCGTTGGCGCGGATCGCCGTGGGATAATAGATCCCGGCGATCGACAAGATGCCGAAATGGGCCCCGCCAACCAGGCTGGTGGAGATGACCGACAACACGAGGAACGCCGTGGAGCTCAGGGGAACGAGCCCGATCAGCAACAGCACCGGCGCGGCGAGCGCGGGGAAGAAAGCAACCGCCAGCGCGCCCTTGCGATCGGTGAAGCGCATCAGCAGCAGCCCCAGCACGGCACCCATCAGGCCCGAAAACGACGAGACATAGGCCGCCAGATCACGGGTGAAATGCAGGTCTTCATAGACGATCGGGCCCCAGTTCGCCTTGAAATAGACGGCCAGCGTGCTGGCGATGTAGCCCAGCCACAGCAGCGGCGTGATCCACCGCAGCCGCCCGGTAAACAGCTGGCTGACGCGGAAGTTGCCCGATGCCACGCGGGCCTCGTCGCCCAGCACGAATTGGTCGCTTGCCGTTGCGCCGAGCCCAGGATCGATGCGGTTGAGCGTGGCAGCCAGGCGCACAGGATCACGGTTGCGCGCCACCAGGAAGCGCACGGACTCGGGCAGCCAGACGAACAGCGCCGCCGCAATCGCCAACGTCGCGGTGCCGCCCGCTACGAACACCCCTTCCCAGCCAAAGCGCGGGGCCAGCCACACCGTTACCGGCCCGGCGAGCGCCGTGCCCAGGCTATAGCCCATCATGATCACCGTCACGACGGTGGAACGGAGCCGGGTGGGCACGTATTCGATGTTGAGCGCCCAGGCGAGCGGCAGCATCCCCCCGATCGCGAAACCGTCGAGGAAGCGCAGCACGAGCAGCGCTTCATAGGACCGGGCGAGCGCGGTCGCGGCGGTGAGAATCCCGAAGGCCACTGCGGCCAGCGCAATCGTCTGGCGCCGGCCGCGCCGGTCACCCAGCCAGGCCAGGACAAAGCCGCCGATCATCATGCCGAGCAGGCCGGCCGAGAAGACGTTGCCCAGCATGGGCTTGGTCAGCCCCAGTTCGTCGCGCATGTAAGGTGCGGTGAAGCTGATCATCATCATGTCGAAGCCGTCGAACACGGTTATCAGCCATGACAACGCGATCAGGCGGTAATTGAACGGACCAAGGCCGCGTGCGTCGATCACGCGGGCAACGTCGATGGTCCTGCTGGCCTTTCCCATTCAGGGATCCTTTCCCGGCTGGCCGGCTTGGCGCGCGACCTTATCCTTCGAGATTTGCTGCAATCTTTTGGCGTAGCAAGCCCATGTCGACCTGATGGACCGATCCCGACCCGGCGATCGTCAGGGCGTGGGCTGCGGCGGCACCCATGGCGATGCAAGGTCCCATTACCCGCACCGATGACAGCGCGGTGGAATCAGCGTCGATGCAGCGCCCGACGGCAAGCAGATTGTCGGCCCCAGCCACTGCAAGCGAGCGCAGCGGTACGGTATGGACATGGTCGGGCCCGAAGGTTTCCCAGACATAGCCCTCGCGGTTGTGGTGCTGCTCGAGCGGCCAGGAACAGCGCGCGATGGCATCGTCGAAACGCGTCGCAGCGCGCACTTCGGCGGTGGTGAGATGATGCGTGCCGACGATCCAGCGGGTCTGGCGCACGCCGGGCAAGCCATAAGCACGGACGCGGGCTTTGCCGAACGCCTCGGGAAATTCGGCCCGCAGGAAGACCAGCGTCCGGTCGGCCTGCTCCTTGCCGTCGATCTGCTTCTCGGCGGCATCGAACGGGTCGAGCGGGGTTTCAATATGCGTCATGTTGACCATGGCGACGTCTGTCCCGGGAAATGTCGCGGCAAAGCCATCGCGCCGCATCATGCCGTAGTGCTCGCCACGCTCGGCGATACGGCGCGCCATGGTGTCCCAATCAGGCTTGTGCGTGTCGTCGATGCCCTCCACGATCAGCATCTGCGAGCCGTAGATCTGCCCCTGGGCCTGGACTCGGCAGTCGAAGCCAGCCTGCCAGGTCAGCGCCGCATCGCCCGATGCATCGATGAAGCCCTGCGCTCGAATGCGCACGTCGCCATGGCGCGTCGCGATGTCGAGCGCGGAAATCCGCCGCCCCTCAACGTGGACCTGGCGGATGATCGCGCCGGTCAGCGGCTGGACGCCGGCGGCAATGACGGCCTTCTCGACCCAGCGACCGAGGGCGACTTCGTTGTACATCACCACCTTCATCACCCCGCCCTGGATGATGTGAGCGTCGCCATTGGCCGTCAGTTCCGCGATGATTTCGTCGGCAATCCCGTGGGTAAGCTGGCGGCCATTGATGCCGGGGGTATAAAGCCCGCAGAACATGCCGATGATCGAATTGACTGCCTGGCCGCCCAGCGACGGCAGGCCATCGACCAGGATCACGCGATTGCCGGCCCGCGCGGCCTCGATCGCCGCCGATGCGCCCGATGCGCCAGAGCCGACCACGCAGATGTCACATTCCCGCTCAATCACGGCGGGTGCGTCGCGGCGGGAAACGATGCGGGTCTCAGGGTCGAAGGGGCGTTCGAGCATCTTGGCATAATCCGTTTTCAATAAAGGAGAAAAATCCCGAGGCGCGGGAGGAGGAATGCCCCGGGCAAGGTGGGAAGCATCAGAACGAACCGCGCACTCCGGCCTTGAAGGACTGGCCCACCGGGTTGAACAGTACGTTGTTGCCCGAGCCGTTGGCGCCGGGAACGCGCGGGGGTTCGGTGTTGAAGAGATTGTCGACGCCAAAGAACACGTCGAACTTCTGCACCCCCTGCTGGCGGATGCGGAACGTGGCCAGCAGGTCGACATAGGTCTTCGAGGGTACGCTGTTGGTATTGGAACTGGTCGGCGCGCCAATGGCATAGCCATCCTGATCCGGCCCGATGAAGGCGGCGTTGTAGAAGCCCTTGTTGATCCAGCGAACATGGGTCGAAAAGCTGAACCGATCCGGCAGATCGAGAGTGACCATGCCATCAACCGTCCAGTCCGGGATGCCCGGGGGCGTGCCGGCGCGCAGCCCCGTCTGCCCGGCGCGTTCGGTAGGGCCAACCGCATCGACAGTGATGAGATCGATCACGTTGCTGGCGAGCACCCGGGTGTTGAGGCTGGCCTCACCGCCGATCGGCTGGCGATAGGACACCTCGATATCGAAGCCGCGCGCGATCAGCTTGTTCACGTTCTGCTGCGTATCGACGATGTTGGTGATCGCGCCCGAGGAATCGCGGGTTACCAGCGAGCAGCTGAGCGGATCGCCCTGGAAGCAACGGGTGACGATGTTCTGCTGGCCAAGTGTGCTGATCGCATCCTTGATCTCGATCCGGTAATAATCGACCGAGGCGCGAAAGCGGCCCAGGAAGCCGCCCCTCGGCTGAATTACCGCACCGACCGTAAAGGTATCGGCCTTTTCGGGCTGAAGATTGGGGTTGGAGCCTTGCGTAATGGGAGCAACCGTTTGCACCCCACCACGTGCCGGGTCGGTGAGAATCCCCTGGGTTTGCGTGGTCGGACCGAACAATTCCGATACATTGGGCGCGCGAATGTCGCGCGAGCGCGTGGCACGCAGGCGCAGCGCTTCGATCGGCGCCCACGTGCCGCCGACCTTCCACGTCGTTACACTGAGGGAACTCGACGGAAAGAAATCGCTGGAGCGGTTGTAGTGCGTGCGCCGCACCGCGCCGTTGAGCCCCAGTTCGTCAAAGAAGGCGACATGACGCAGGATTGGCGCCTCGATTTCGCCATAGCCCTCCGCCACGGCGATCCTGCCCGAGATCAGCGAGCCACCACCGGTGAAGAAGCGGTTGGTGCGCGACAGCAGGTCGGCATCGCCCTTGACCGCGTCGTTACGGTATTCGCCGCCCACCGCTATGCCCAAGGGCCCACCCGGCAGATTGAAAAGCGAACCGGTCACATTGGCTGCGGCCACATGCTCTGTCGTCACGTTGGTCTGGTAGCCATTGGCGGTGACGTAGGCCTTGGCCGCGGCAAAGGTCGAGCCATTGGCATAGCCGAACGGATTGAGCGGAACGCAGGCGGGATCGTCGTTGGCGGCGGAGGCATCGGCATTGATGCGGCAGGTCGCAGTCCCGTTGACCGAAACGGAATCGATCGCGTTGAGGAGCCGCGATGTGATGGTGCCACCGGTAAGATCGCTGCGGAAGCTGTTGCGCCCGAATTGATAATAGGCATCGGCTTTCCAACCGCCGCCAAGGTCGTAGCGCGCCTGGACGACAGCGCGGATCACGTTGTTGCGCACGTGGATCTGGGCCGGCCCGATATCGTCAAAGCCCTTGCCCAGGGTGAAGCTGGTCAGCCCGCTCGTGGCCAAGATAGTTGGAATGTCGAGCGTCGGGTCATTCGAGCGGGGCAGGAACGCGTTGTCGGAACGGATAGTCAGCGCCGTGTTACGATAGGCGACGGCGCGGTGCCAGCCTTCCGCATGGCCATAGTTGCCAGTGAACTCAAGCGTCAGAGCAGGGCTCGCTTCCCACGTCAGATGTGCCATGGCGTTGTAGCGTTCGGTCGGCGAGACGATCGGAAAATCGAAGTAGATGTTTTCGCCAGGGCCATCGCTTTCACCACCAACCTGGTAGAGTGAATTGACCAGCGATCCGAACTGGAAGCGCCGCGGGGTGCCATCGCGGCCGAACGTGATGCCGTCGATCGGGCGCAAGGTGGGAACCGCTTCGCCGGTGTAGGCAGAAGATGGCGGGGTGGTCACCCCGTTGTACGAGGCGGACCAGGGGTGAACATTGCTGAGGATGTTGTTGGCCGGCAGGCCGGTCTGGCCGGGGTTCCGCCCCCAGTTGATCTGGCCGTTGGCGCACCATTCGCGCACGCGGCAGGCTTCTACCCCGTCGTTCGCCTCGTATTCACCGCCCAAGATGAGATGGGCACGATCACCGATCGCCCAGCCGCCGGCGATGCCGATCTGGCGCGTGCTGGCATCACCGTACTTGGAAACGCCCGCCTGCGCGTTGAAGCGATAGCCGGTAAGCTTCTTGTCAAGCAACAGGTTGACCACGCCGGAAACTGCATCGGAACCATAGACCGCCGAGGCGCCGCCGGTGACCACTTCGGCCCGTTGCAACAGGATCGAGGGGATCATGTTGGTATCGACGGTGGCTTGCGTGGTGGACGGCACAAAACGCTTGCCATCCACCAGCGTCAACGTGCGAACTGAACCTAGGCCGCGCAAATCGAGGATGCGTCCACCCACATAGCCGGCGGCTGCGGAAAGGCCGGTCGAGGCAGGGGTCTGCGTCGAGCGGAAAGCGGGCAGCTCGTTGAGGGCATCGCCGATGTTGCTGGCACCACGCTCGGCAAGCCGCTCCGCGCCCATGACGGAGACTGGGGTAGGCGCATCGAAGCCACTGGCAATGCGCGTGCCGGTAACGACGATTGGGCCGCCCTCCGCGGCGTTGACGTCATCGCCCACGGCCCCCTCGTCCGCCTGCGCCGCAGTGGCGGGCGGCACGGCAGGAAGCGACTGGGCCAGGGCTATGGCCGGGACGCTCGTGCCGGCCAGTGCGATGATGGAAACAAGCCCGCGGCCGGGCCGGTCACAAAACGCCATCCTCATATCTCGATCCTCTCATCGGGTATCTTCCCGTTGAGTCGCAAGCTACCTAATGTCATTTTAGATAGCAAGGTACTTTAATAAGCAAAACATCGCGAGGCGCAGACCATGTCAGGCAAGCGAACGCGCTCCCCTGAAATGTGACCGCCCGATGGTAGAGTCCGACCACGAAGGAGTCGGACGGAATGAAGCGGAGCAGGTTCAGCGAGGAACAGATCATTGCGATCTTGAAGGAGCAGGAGGCTGGCATGGCTACAGCGGAGGTATGCCAGCGCCACGGGATTAGCTCGGCGACCTTCTACAAGTGGAAGTCGAAGTTCGGTGGCCTGGAGGTGTCCGAGGCGCGTCGCCTGCGGTCGCTCGAGGAAGAGAACGCCCGCCTGAAGAAGCTTCTGGCCGAGGCGATGCTCGACAACGCGGTACTGAAGGATCTGGCATCAAAAAGATGGTGCCGCCCGGCGCCAAGCGGGAAGCGGTCGCCCATGCCCGTGAGCATCATGGGGTGAACGAGCGTCGGGCGTGTTCACTGGTCGGCGTGAGCCGCAGGATGGTCCGGTATCAGCCGAACAGGCCAGACGACGCGCCTCTGCGGCAACAGTTGCGCGAATTGGCGGGAGAACGCCGCCGGTTCGGTTATCGCCGCTTGGGCTATCTGCTGGCGCGGGAAGGCATGACGCCCAACCGAAGCTACTGCGGATCTACCGCGAGGAAGGGCTGCGGGCGAGACGTCGTAGCGGTCGCAAGCGGGCATTGGGCACACGGGCACCAATGGTGCTACCGGACGGACCGAACCAGCGATGGTCGCTCGACTTCGTCTCTGACAGTCTGGTCTGCGGCCGGCGCTTCCGTATCCTGTGCGTGGTCGATGACTACACCCGGGAATGCCTAGCGCTGGTGGCCGATACGTCGTTGTCAGACGCTCGGGTGGCCAGGGAACTGACCGGCCTGCTTGGGATGCGCGGCAAGCCGATGCACAACGGCTTCGTCGAGAGCTTCAACGGCCGCCTGCGCGACGAATGCCTCAACGAGACGCTGTTTACCTCACGGGCCCACGCCCGGTTCGTGCTTGCCGCTTGGCGGCATGACTACAACACGGTCAGACCCCACTCGAAACTGGGCGGGAAGACCCACGCCGAGATCGCCGGCCAACGTGTCTGGGGGCATGCCCCCAGACACGTTGGCATCCCATCAAACAATCATCATGAAGGAGCGAGAATCTACCTCTGATCGGTAACAATCAGGGGAGCACGTCATACGCTTCTTACAATCCTCCAACGCTTTGACATTGCTCGCCCAAACGCTGGCCGCGTCCTGCAACGCCTGCCGCCGCTGCGGATCATAAACCTGCAGCATGCGCCACCCTGCCGCCCAGCCATCGCGCTTGAGAAGGCTGGCCGCACGCTCCTCCGGCCAATGCCAGTCTTCTGGCACCGCCCGGTCAACGACCTCCGGGACAACCCAACCCAGCAGGAAGCCTGTCACCACTCCGATGGCCGCCGCAATACCCAGCCAGCGCAGTTGCTGGAGCCCCCTAAGGATGGATTGCACGATGTTGTTGATCGTGAGGACGGTGCGATCCAGATCGATCCGCGTAGCGCCGAAGTGCTGTCGTTCAACCTCACTGGCCTTGCCGCGATGCTGATCGATGCGATCGACGAGGGCAACAAGGCAGCCGGTTGACGGCGAGCGACAATATCAAGCGGACTGGCAGACCTCCACGGCATGGCCATCCCGAACGGCGCAATTCAACGTGCGAGGCGTGATAAGCAGGCGCTTACTGTCGCGCGACGATCTGGA
>NZ_KE148319.1:0-2064 GCF_000410615.1 Novosphingobium sp. B-7
TGGCCCCCCCCCCCTGCCGCTGGTGCCCTGGCCAGCCCAGGTGGCGCCGGGCAAGGGTGCGCTCGTACTCGCCAATGGCGCTACGCTGGCCGTGCCGCCGGGCGATGCCGGGGCCAAGGCGGCCGCCACCCTGCTCGCCGCGCGTCTTTCTGCGCAGCATGGCCTTTCGCTGCGCGTGGTCGAAGGCGATCAGGGCACCGTGCGCTTCGTGCGTGGTGCCACGGCCGGTGACGAGGCCTATGCCCTGGCCGTCTCGGCCAGCGGAGCGGTGATCACCGCCTCGGGCGATCATGGCCTGCTCTATGGCGCGATGAGCCTGGAACAACTCGCTGGCGTGCCGGGCAAGGGCGGCGCTGCGGTGCGCGTGCCGGCCGTGGCCGTGACCGATGCACCGCGCTTTGCCTGGCGCGGGCTGATGATCGACACGGCGCGCCATTTCCAGCCGATCGAATCTATCCGCGCGGTGATCGACGGCATGGTGGCGGTCAAGCTCAACGTGCTGCACCTGCACCTGACCGACGACCAGGGCTGGCGCTTTGAAGTGAAGAAGTATCCGCGCCTCACGCAAGTGGGCGCCTGGCGCACCCAGCCTGATACCGGGCAGGGGCCCGATGCCGACAAGGGTGCGCGCAGTGGCGGGTTCTATACCCAGGCGGAACTGCGCGATCTGGTGGCCTATGCCGCCGCGCGCGGCATCACCGTGGTGCCCGAAATCGACCTGCCCGGCCATGCCCAGGCGTTGGTCGCGGCCTATCCCGAACTTGGCGTTCTGGGTGGCACGCCGCCGGTGTCGGGGGACTGGGGCGTCAATCCCTATCTGTTCAACCCTGGCCCGCAGGGCATGGCTTTCGTCAAGGACGTGCTCGATGAACTGATGGCGGTGTTTCCGTCCACGTTCATCCACCTCGGTGGTGACGAGGCGGTCAAGGACCAGTGGGAGCGCGCGCCGCAGGTGCAGGCGCAGATGCGCGCCCTGGGCATCAAGACCGAGAACGGCCTGCAAAGCTGGATGATCGATCAGCTCGGCAGCTATCTGGCGCAGCATGGCCGCCGCCTGATCGGCTGGGACGAGATCCTCGAAGGAGGCCTGCCGCCTTCGGCCTCGGTGATGAGCTGGCGGGGCGAGGCCGGCGCGGTCGATGCGGCCAATGCCGGGCACGATGTCGTACTCAGCCCGGCGCCCAATCTCTATCTCGACAATCTCCAGTCCGATCGCGGTGACGCGCCTCCGGGCCGCATCGCGATCCAGACGCTGGAGGCGGTCTATCACTATGATCCCATGCCCAAGGGGATCGATGCGCAAAAGGCCGCCCATGTGTTGGGCGCGCAGGCCAATGCCTGGTCGGAATACATCGTCACGCCCTGGCAGATGCAGCACAAGATTTTTCCGCGCATCGGCGCGCTGGCGGAAAGCGTGTGGAGCAATCCGGCTCAGGCCAAGGATTATCCCGGCTTCCTCGCCCGGCTCGATCCGCAGATGCGCCGCTGGCGCGAGGCCGGGCTGGAAGTGGCCGACAGCGCCCTGGCGGTCGATTTCAAGATCGCCGGCACGCGCAGTGCCGCGCTCGATGCCAAGCGCCTGACCGTGGCCCTTGCCACCCAGGCCCCCTATGGCACGATCCGTTACACCCTGGATGGCAAGGCGCCCACGGCCCGCGCGCGCGCCTATGCCGCGCCGCTCGCCGTGGCGCCGGGCACGGTGATCATGGCCGCCGATTTTGCCGCCGATGGCGCCGCGCTGTCTGCCCCGCGCCGGTTCGATGTCACGCGCGATACGCTGCTGACCACGGCCAACGGTGCGCTGTCGGCCTGCCCGCGCGGCGCGCTGGGCCTGCGCGTCCCGCTGAATGCCGATGCCACGGGCAATGCGCCGGCGTTCAACGTCAACATTTTTGACGCCTGCGTGGCCGATGACCATGCGCCGCTGGCCCATGCCAAGGCGATCACCGTCAAGGTGGCGCGCCTGCCGCGCAACTATGGCCTGGCGCACGATCAGCACGCGGTGATCGCGCGCTATGCCACCAGTCCGTTTGGCGAACTGGTGGTGTCGGCCGGCTGCCGCGC